>JAIDME010000049.1 GCA_029050705.1 Acetatifactor sp. | reverse complement strand
GGTTAGGATTGTTCAGCATCTTCTCCTTCATCTGCGCAGGTCTGCCCCAAAGGATAAACACAATGGGCCTGTTCTGCTTATTCAGTGCCTTGATTGCCGCATCTGTAAACTCCTCCCAGCCTCTCCCTCGATGTGAATTTGCCATGTGGGCCCGGACGGTCAAAACCGTATTCAGCATAAGCACTCCCTGATTTGCCCACTTTACCAGATAACCGTTATTGGGAATATAACATCCCAGATCATCATGCAGCTCCTTGTAAATATTCACCAGGGAAGGCGGTATATCCACCTCCGGCTTCACTGAAAAACAAAGCCCATGGGCCTGCCCCACATTATGGTAAGGGTCCTGTCCGATGATGACCGCTTTCACCTGACTTAAGGGCGTCAGATGAAACGCATTGAAAATGTCATCTGCAGGAGGAAAAATCTGCGCGGTATTATATTCGTTTAAAACAAACTGATACAGCTCTTTATAATAATTTTTATGAAATTCCGGCTCCAACTCTGTCAGCCAGTCATTTGTAATCATTGCCATAATCTTTCTGCAATTCCTCCTGGGTTTATTTTATCGAATCGGATTGCGGCCATAGCTTTTACAGGCGTACACTGACTCCCCTGCTCCGCAGATATTCTTTCACCTGGCGAATCTCCA
This sequence comes from Acetatifactor sp., assembly GCA_029050705.1. GTDB lineage: Bacteria > Bacillota > Clostridia > Lachnospirales > Lachnospiraceae > Acetatifactor. Next base: position 2,618 of record JAIDME010000049.1, on the reverse strand, counting down.
GCTCACCGTAATGAAACAGAGATGCAGCCAGCACTGCCTCAGCTCCCGCATCCACCAGCGCTTCATAAAAATGTTCCAGCTTTCCGGCACCGCCGGACGCAATGACCGGAATGCTGACTGACTCTGCAACCGCCCTGGTCAATTCCAGGTCATAGCCGTCCTTCGTGCCATCTCCGTCCATGCTGGTCAGCAGAATTTCCCCCGCCCCCAGCCTTTCCGCCCTGACAGCCCATTCTACGGCATCCATCTCCATATCCACACGTCCGCCGTTCTTAAAGATATTCCAGCCGCTGTGGTCTTCTCTGCGCTTGGCATCAATCGCCACAACCACACACTGGCTGCCGAATTTTTCTGCCGCATCGGAAATCAAGCTAGGATTCATGATCGCTGCGGAATTAACGGCAACCTTGTCGGCTCCCTCCCGCAAAATTGCTTTAAAATCATCTACCGTACGGATTCCGCCTCCGACAGTGAATGGAATAAACACTTTACCCGCCACCCGGCGTACCCATTCCAGCTGAGTGGCACGACTGTCCGCCGAAGCATTAATATCCAGAAACACCAGTTCATCCGCGCCTTCCCTGTCATAGGCCGCTGCCACTTCCGCCGGTTCTCCCGCATCTCTGGGATTCAAAAAATTAACGCACTTTACAACCCTTCCGTCCTTAACATCCAGGCAGGGAATCACTCTCTTTGTATACATTCCGTCAACCTCTCACCGCTTTGATAAAATTCATAAGTATCTGCATTCCGACATCAGAACTCTTCTCCGGATGAAACTGACATGCAAACAGATTGCCCTTCTCCACAGATGCATGAATCTGCACACCGTAATCCGCAGTGGCAGTAACAATGCTTTCATCTGCCGCCTGTAAATAAAAGGAATGGACAAAATAGACGTAAGGATTCTCATTTATATTTTCAAACAACCGTCCCCGGTTGGGGAACTGCAGACTGTTCCAGCCGATATGCGGCACCTTCAGGCCGACCTCAGACGGTATTTTCACAATTCTTCCATCCAAAACATGCAGGCCTTCCACACCGGGAGACTCCTCGCTGCCTTCAAACAACAACTGCAGACCTAAACATATCCCCAGAAACGGCATGTTCCTGTCCACACACGTTCTGACTGTCTCGTCCAATCCATAAGTCTGCAGCTTCTGCATAGCATCTCCAAAAGCACCTACTCCCGGGAGAATCACTCCGTCCGCACCGAGAATCTTCGCCGAATCTCTGGTAACCACCGGATTCTCTCCCAGAAACGCCAACGCCTTCTCCACGCTCCTGATGTTGCCCGCGTCATAATCGATAATTGCAATCATGTATTTTATGCCTTTCCGACCTATTGGTTATCAATAAAGGTATCGTTGCCAAGCCCGTCTTCCTCAGGCAGAATATCCGGAATCTGCTCTTCCTCCGGCTCCTGGGGTGCCGTGCCCTCGGCCGGCTTTTCAGGTGTTACCGGGGCATCCCAGTTTTCAAAGGTTCTCCCTCCGGCGATGGCCGTCACCATTCTGGTATATTCCTTGTCACTGCGCACCCTGGCAATCGTCTGCGCCTGCCCTTCTGTCAGCCCGAATTCGCCTGACAGATAGTTCAAAATAACTGCATAGCCTTCCGCAATCTCCGGCTCCGCATTCCACTGGCCCGCATACTGATACAGATCAGGATAGCTGTCTATCGTCTGTATGAGACTGTCAAGAGCTTTCACTCTGTCACCTTCGTCCATAAACATCTCATATTCTCGAATCCACAGTCTGATATACAGAATGCTTTCCGACTTACCATACATAATGCTCTCTGTCTCATTCAGATCCTTGCCGAACAAATTCTGATAACAGGTCTGATAATCTCCTTCATAATATGCTGCTTTCGCCGCCTGCTTATCGGAAAAATCCGTCACAGAATTTACAAACACAAACAGCAGCACACCCACAGATAAACCTACCAGCAGGACAGGCAGCACCTTCTTAAAGGATAGCTTCTTCTCCGGCACCTTCGGAGCTTCCTTTACCGGCTTCTCCTTCTTTGGTTTAGGTGGCTTCTTCGCCTTCTTGGGCTTTTCCTTTATCTTTTTGGAATCCTTTTCTTTATCCTTGCCCTTCTTGCCCTTTTTCCCTTTCTTTCCCTTCTCTTCCTTGTCAAGGTCATCCAAAATATCCTTATTTTCCTTGGATAACTTGATATTTTCGTTCTCCTCTTCATCCTCCTCAGTCAGGAAATTCAAAATTTTTGCAAAAAAGCCCTGTTTCTGCTTTGACGCAGCTTCCTTCTCCGGGATCTCTTTTTCCTCCAATTTTGCCAGAGCGTCATCCGCATCATCTGCCAGCAGATCAGCAAAATCGGAACTCCCGGCTCCGATATTATCTAACAGCGCTGCATCCGCATCCTCATTGCCAAACAGATCGTCAAGGTTCAGATCACTGCCCTGACCGTCAGCATCTTCCATTTGCGGTTCCTCTTCACCCATACTGTCCAAGACCTCAAAAACAGGAACCGCTTCTTCCTGCGGCTGCTCCGGCTGCTGTCCGGCCCGGTCAGCTTCTGAAACAATAGAATCCAAAACAGACGGGTCAAATAAATCCTGTGCCTCCGTCTCATCCGATATACTATCCTCC
>JAIDME010000489.1 GCA_029050705.1 Acetatifactor sp. | reverse complement strand
TCAACAATGAACCCAATTGCAGTCCGCTTCATTGTCACCACAATCTGCCATATCTGATATATCTCCGTCAGTTCCCGGCACATTCCAAGGTAAACCGGCGTTTCGGTCTCTGCAACAGATATATTTATCAAAAAAAAGCCCGCCTCCGTACGGCTGACTTTATAGGAGGAACCTCTGGTTCCTCTCAAACCTTCCCTGAGAGCTTCAGACTCTTCCTGAAGTTCCTTTTCGATCATGTACTCTCCGCCGTGTACCCACGCTGTATCATCCAGCACAAAACAGTGACTGCCGTCCCGCTCCACGCCGTCCAGAATACTGTCAAGAGTGCGGCTGATGGCATACTCCTCCCCGTACTCCTGTGTAGACTGATAACCCATCTCAAAAAGGACCCTGAACATTCTGCTCTCGCTGTTCCCACGCTTGATCTCTCTGTCCAGCAGGGCGGAAAAATCTGAGGAAAGCATCCAACATCCAAACAGGGTAAAAATAAGCGTCAGCAATGCGGTTGTAGTCAAAAATAATTTGTTTGCAAATTTCAACTTCCGTCCCCTGTCCTACTCATTCCTTCCGCTTTCCAGCCGATAGCCGACCTTGTAAACCGCAGCAATCTCTTTGTCCCAGCCCAGCTTCTTTTTCAGCCGCTGGATATGCAGATCCACCGTCCTGCTCTGCCCCATGTAATCGCCGCCCCAGACCGTCTCATACATAGTCTCCCTGTATAACGCAATGTTCTGGTTCCTTGCAAGCAGGAGCAGCAGATCAAATTCTTTCATAGTGAGGGGAATTTCCTTCCCGTTCTGTGTGACTGCTCTTGAAGCTGTGTCAATGACCACATCATGAACCTCCAGAACAGTCTCTGCCTTGTGGTAGCGGCGCAGCACCGCCTCCACTCTGGCAAGCAGCTCCACAATTTCAAAGGGTTTGGTCAGATAGTCGTCTGCTCCCATTTTCAAGCCCTTGACTTTGTTATCCGTAGTTCCCAGAGCAGTCAAAAAGATGACCGGCAGCTCCAGTGTCCTGGCGTAGTCCATCAGTTCATATCCGTTGATGCCCGGAAGCATGATATCCAGCAGCACAAGGTCAAATCGCCCGCTGTCCATCAGATCGGCGGCCTTTTCCCCGTCCGGTGCCCATACACACTCGTAGCCGGCTCTGCACAAATTCATTTTTATCAGCTTTGCAATAGGCTCCTCGTCCTCCGCAATCAAAATCTTGATCATCGTATACCACCTGTTCTACACTTTTGTTTTGTCTTACGCCCATTATATTTCAGAGTTGTATCTGAATTGTATCGGTATGCGACCGGCACATCATTCCTCCGCCTCCATGAAATACAGCCGGGAACCGAAATCCGGGAAAAACCTCACCTGGTCATTGTAGCCCGTTGACGCAAAAGCCGCTTTCAGCTTAACGCCGTGATACATCAGTTCATCCCCGCAGACCATACAGTCCTCCGTCTCCCCGTCCATCTTCACAAAATGAGAAATCAGGTTGTGGGTCAGGGAATCCTGCTTAATGTGAACCGGCGAGACCAGATTCACAAGGTCTCCGAAATCCTTCAGGTTGTACTTCAGGCTCCTGTTATAGAAATGGTAACAGGCTTCTTCATCCAGGCCTTTTGCCCTGTAACAGGAAAATGACGTGTTGGGCACCACCAGCTTCTGAAACAGCAGCCCCACCGCCTTCTTTTTATCCGGGGACACACAGGTCCATTCCATAATATTTTCTCCGTTGATGCCGATGGCTGAATGATACCCGCTGCCGTCGCCTTCCCCAAAGCTTCTTCCCCGGTAAAAGTCTCCGAACTGCAATACATTACGCCATTTCTTGTAAAGGGCAATCTGGGCCTTTACAGCTTCCAGATCTTCTTTTTTCATGTCGCAGAAATTGCACTCATATCCGCAGATACCGAAGGCGGCAACATGAAACCGGGTCTCAAGGGGTGTTACCCTGAGGGTCTGATGCTGTCACTAATACACATCTGACGCTGCCGACGATCTTACGCGTGTAGATCTCGGT
>JAIDME010000488.1 GCA_029050705.1 Acetatifactor sp. | reverse complement strand
CAGCTCCTCAATACGAGCACGAATGTCCTCATCAAGACGGGATTTCTCGCCCAGAACCCGGACACACATCCGGTTCTTTTTCGCTGTCTGCAGGCAAGTCTTCATATAGTTCCGCAAAAGCTTCATCAGAGCGTCCACTTCGTCCTTCGGTCTGTTCCAGTTCTCCGTGGAAAAGGCGTAGACTGTCAGGTATTGAATCCCCATCCTGTACGCTTCCTCGCAGATGGTTTCCACTGTCTTTGCCCCCTGGACATGCCCGTAATTCCGGGGCATTCCTTTAGCCTTCGCCCATCTCCCGTTTCCGTCCAGAATAATTGCCACATGCTGCGGCATCTTTAACTCTTCGCTCATAAGGTTCCTTTCACATTACATCAAATTCATTTTCGCACAAAGGGGGAGCGGAAACATTTCCACTCCCCCGCTGTATGCTTCATACTTAGACGGTCAAAATTTCCTTGGACTTGCTCTCCATCAGGGCATCAATATCCTTGATGAACTTATCTGTCAGCTTTTGCAGTTCATCCTCCAGCTGCTTGATCTCATCTTCCGAAACCTCTGTCTTCGCAAGCTTTTTAAAGGCATCATTTCCGTCTCTGCGGATATTGCGGACAGCCACCTTGCCATCCTCCGCTTTCTTTCGGACTTCCTTCACCAAGTCCTTTCTGCGTTCCTCGGTCAATTCAGGGAAAACAAGGCGAATTACATTGCCGTCATTGGTAGGATTAATGCCAATATCAGACATCTGAATTGCCTTCTCAATTTCTTTGAGCAGTGACTTCTCCCAGGGTGCAATCTGGATGATGCGCGCCTCGGGCACGGTCACATTTCCCACCTGCTGAATGGGCGTGGGCGTTCCGTAATAATCTACACGCAGCTTATCCAACACATGAGGATTCGCTCGACCGGCGCGGATAGCCGCATACTCAGTCTCAAGAAACTCATAAGCCTTCTTCATTTTATCTTCGTACGGTTGTAATCTGGAATCCATATTTATTTTCTCCTTACACTATTACTCTGGTTCCGGTAAAAGTACCCTTCACGGCATTGACAATGCTGTTCTCCTCGCTCAGCCCGAACACCCACATCGGCATATGGTTATCCCTAGCCAGAATAGATGCCGTCATATCCACTACCTGAAGATTCTTTGCAATCACTTCATCTATGGTAACTGTATCATACTTCCTGGCAGCCGGGTTTTTGCCGGGGTCATCATCATAAACACCGTCAATGGACTTTGCAAGCAGAATCACCTCTGCATCCACCTCGATGGCGCGCAGCACCACTCCCGTGTCCGTTGAAAAGTAAGGATGCCCCGTGCCGCCCGCGAAAAAGACTACCTGTCCCTGTTCAAAATATTTGTTTGCCCTGTCCTTCGAAAAGAGCTTTGTAAAGGAGCCGCACTCAAACGGAGTCAAAATATTGGTTTTCATTCCCACGGAACGGAAAATCTCAGAAACATAAATGCAATTCATGACCGTTGCAAGCATACCAATCTGGTCCGCCTTAGTGCGGTCAATGTTCTCACTGGTCCTTCCTCTCCAGAAATTTCCGCCGCCTGTGACAATTCCCACCTGAACGCCATCGTCCACCAGCTGCTTTACCTGCAGAGCCACGCCTCTGACAGTAGCTTCGTCAAACCCGGTCTTCCTGTCTCCCGCAAGCGCTTCTCCACTAAGTTTCAACAAGATTCTACGCATATTTTATACCCGTGCCTTTCCCGCAGTCCCTCGCTTCAAGACTTATTTTCGCGCTGCTCCCCCTGCTTTGCCTTCGCCTTGCGGATAGGCTCGGGCTTGTACTCATCAAAGAAAGTAGTAGGACTGACATCCGCATAGCACTGAGAGCACATACCTTCGATAACCGCACCGTTGTTGATCTGCACGGACTTGGATTTGATATTGCCCATGACGATTGCGGAAGCATCCAGAATGACAGGTCCCCTCACGTCAATATCTCCCTTGACTGCACCGGCAATAGCCGCGCTTGTAGCTGTAATATTGCCGATAATAACGGAACTTGCTCCAATCTTAACAGCACCCTCACTTACAATCTCGCCGTTAATCTTTGCGCTCTCCGCATAAATCTCCGCGGCCTTGGAGTTGCCGTTCACATGTCCCGTGATGTTCAATTTGCCCATTGCATCAATATTTCCGTTCACAGTTCCGATTACATCTACAGAACCCTGGGTAGACAGGTCACCTGTAATTGTCATCGCCTGTGTAATAACAGATGTCTCATCTGATGCCTCAAGATCTCTCTCCAATTCCATTTCTTCCATATCCATCATATCCATTTCTTCCTCTTCTCCTTTACTTTCTTCTATTATTGTCTCGTCCTGCATTGTTTCGTCCTGCATTGCTTCGTTCAGTACCATTTCCTCCTGCGCTTCCGGCATCGGCTCCCCGCCAGTGCCTTCCGCCAGCATCTGTGCCAGCAGTTCTTCCATCTCCGGATCCGGCGCAGGCTCCTCCGGTGCGGTCTCCTCTCCGTAAGCCGGCTCACCGTACACTCCCGGTTCCGCCTCTGCCACAGGCTCGTCGTACATCGGCGGCTCTGCCTCTATTACAGGCTCGTCGTACACCGGCTGCTCTGCCACAGGCTCGTCGTACACCGGCTGCTCCGCCATCATCGCCGCTTCAGGTTCAGCTTCTGACACCGCCGGCTCTTCCTGCATTACAGCTTCCACCTCTTCCTGTACTTCAGGCTCAGGCTGTACAGCCTCAGTCTGCACGGCCTCCGCCTCCATTTCCTCCGGAAGCTGGAATTCATCAATGTTCTTAAGCATCTCTTCCAGAGAAACCCCAGACTCATCCGGCGCTGTCGGCTCATCCGCCCTGAGTGTTTCATCCTCAGGCATCAGTTCATTCACCGCTTGGGATAAGTCTTCCTTTAAATCTGAGAAAAAACCCATTTTAAATCAAACCCTCCATTCATTCTTTAGTCACCGGGCACTTTCTCCCGGCGTTGTATATGTTGAACCAGCTCCGTGTCTTCTGTAATCGGTAAGATCACCGTATCCTCCAGAGCTAAAATGTTCTCAATAATAGTCGGCAGCGCCTCTACTGTCGTTGACTTGGACGCCGCATCGTGCATCAGGATCACAGATGTTTCGAATCGTTCAATGTCCTTGGTACAGTTCTTCACCAACGTCTCCACCGAAAGAAGTTTTCCTCCGGCGTCACCCGATGATATATTCCAGTCAAAGAACCGCACTCCCTGAGTATCCAGATAATCTGCAAATTCCTGCATATCAATGTCACTGACTGAATTGGAGCTTCCTCCCGGGAATCGATACACCGTACTCTCCACCCCCGTGACTTCATAGACATAATCATGTATCTTCTCATAGTCCTCTGCGAAGTCCTCCAGTGAGTTATAAATCTCCGAATACTTGTGGGTGTAAGAGTGCATTCCCAGGGTATGTCCCCTGTTGACGATCTCCTGCATCGCTTCTCTGGCAAAATCACTGTCCTTCCCCACCACGAAAAAGGTTGCCTTTACACCATATTTGTCAAGTATATCCAAAATATCATCCGTATACTTGCTGGGACCGTCGTCAAAGGTTAGGTATACCTTGTGAGCGGCAGACGCCTCCGGCTCCGTGTCTTCCGGAAGATCATGATCCGTATCCGGCTGACCGGCCTCAGAGGATTCTTCCTCCCCACTGACCTCTTCCCCCGATACAACATTCTGCAAGGGAATCCGATCCTGCTCCGACGGCTCCGGCTCCTCATCTCCTGCCCTTGCACTGCCCTCACCGACAGTCACGGAATCAACCTCCAGTTCTTTCAGGCGTTCCTCCTGCTCCGTCACAATATTTTTCAGCGTCTCCACCTGCACAAATAAACTGTCCAGGGTTTTATCCATGCTCTGTATACGTTCCAACAGGATAAAGCATAAAGCAATGGGAAGCAGTATAACCATCACTACTGTCAGAATAATACATTTCTTCAGCAATTGTATACGCTGTCGTCTGGCGGCAGCTGCGCGTTTATTGTCTTCCGCCATAATATCATCCATTCTATTTTCACTTATCAGACTTAAGTATAGCATATTCCCGCTTTTTCGAAAAGACAAAAATAAAATTTTTCCCACTTATACGATTTTACGCAGTTTTATCAGGCCTCTTGCAGTATTTTTCGGGATATGCTACAATAAATCGGCATACGCGGCAGCAGAAAACCGAAGTGGTTTTCACAGATTGCCGGGTGATTGTCTACAAATATGATTACCGCAGAAAGGAATACAATATACATGAGTTTTGAATTTGTCAAGAAACTTCCGACCCCCGCTGAAATCCGGGAACAATTTCCGCTTCCTGATGATTTGGTTAAGATAAAGGAAAATCGTGACGCTGAAATCAGAGAAGTACTCACCGGCAGAAGCGATAAATTCCTTGTCATCATCGGACCCTGTTCCGCAGACAACGAGACTGCGGTCTGCGACTATGTGACCCGCCTTGCAGGAGTATATGAGCAGGTAAAAGACAAACTGATCCTGATTCCCCGTATCTACACAAACAAGCCACGCACTACGGGTGAAGGCTACAAGGGAATCGTCCATCAGCCGGATCCTGAGGGAAAACCGGACTTTCTCGCCGGGCTGATCGCCATGCGGAAAATGCACATCCGGGCCATTGCGGAAACAGGGCTCACCGCCGCAGACGAAATGCTGTATCCCGAGAACTGGCGATATGTATCGGATATTCTCTCTTATGTGGCAATCGGCGCCCGCTCCGTTGAGGACCAGCAGCACCGCCTGACTGTCAGCGGATTTGATGTGGCTGCAGGAATGAAAAATCCCACCAGCGGCGATCTGTCCGTGATGCTGAACTCCGTCTATGCAGCCCAGCATCCCCACTCCTTTATTTACAGGGGCTGGGAGGTCAACACCACCGGCAATGACCTCACCCACACCGTTCTGCGCGGAGCCACCAACAAACACGGCAACAGCATTCCCAACTACCACTATGAGGATTTGAATCTGCTGTTGGAAATGTACGATAAAATGGATTTAAAGAATCCGGCTTGTGTCATAGATGCCAACCACTCCAATTCCGGCAAGCAGTTTGAACAACAGATTCGGATTGTGAAGGAAGTCATGCACAGCCGCAAGCTGAACCCCGACATCCATAAGCTGGTGAAGGGCGTTATGATTGAAAGCTATATCGAGGAAGGCTGCCAGAAGGTAGGCGGCGGCGTCTACGGAAAGTCCATCACAGACCCCTGCCTTGGCTGGGAGGACTCCAAAAAACTGATCTATGATATTGCCGAGTATGAATAATTAAAATATCTTCAGGTATCCAATCAGCAGGCGCGGGTTCACATAGCCCTCCAACAGGCAGCCCAGCGCCGCTATGGCGCCGATCAGCCCCAATCTCCCCAGCTTTTTCATCCAGAAGATTTTATCCGCCGTATCCACGCCGGCGCCTCTGGAGTAGATTGCCCTGTACAGGCTTTCGCACCACCCCAGCATCAGCACAACGGCAGGAACATAGAGCAGATACTGCGGAAAAACGCCTACTGCCGCCAGTACCAGCCCTTTAATGCCATATCGCACAGCAAGAGCCGACAGATATGTGCCCGCTGCCATGCCCCACCATGCCGCGGCCCCTATGCAAACCGCATATCCGAGATAGGTAGTGGCAAGCACGGCCATGATCAGCAACAGCAGCAGCCTCTTCCTCAGCACATAATAAAAAAGAGCACTGCCATCCACGGTCATATATTTCATGCCTGACAAAATATACTCATCAAACAATCCCGTGCTGTCTACAAATGTGCTCTTTCCTATATTTAATATCAAAATTCCCGCCAGCATTCCGGCACAGAACACCGGCAGCAGATTTTTTCCGCCTGTCTGTATCTGCCTCCCAAAAAATTTCATTTACCGTCTGCCTTTACTCATACAAATCCATTGCTTATCCATTTGTATGCAGCGGACGAAAATCCTATGACAGAGATGCCGGAGTTACCGAAATTTTGCAGCGTAGGTCATAATCCCGCAGATAGTCTTGGAGTCCTGAATTTTGCATTCGAATATCATTTTTTTCAGTTCCTCCAGGTCATAAGCCTCCACATTCAGGTATTCATCCTCGTCCAAATGTTGTTTTCCCGGCTTTAAGTCTCCGGCAAGATAGATGTCAATCTTCTCATTGCAGAATGCCACCGTGGTATAGATGGAGTTCAACAGTTCCAGCTTATCACAGGTGTATCCTGTCTCCTCCTCCAGCTCTCTCCGGGCTGCAGTCTCTGTCGGCTCCTCCCGTCCGTTTAAACCGCCTGCCGGAATCTCCAGCGTCTCCCTCTCCAGGGCATTGCGATACTGACGGACCATCAGTAACTTTCCGTCCCCACGGACAGCCACAACTGCCGCCGCTCCCTTGTGATCGATCAGATCCCACTTCGCGGTATTTCCGTTCGGAATCAGCATAGTATCCTGATAATAATCGATAATGGCACCCTTTGCCACCAGTTCCCTGTTCAATCTCTTATATTCTTCCATAGAAACCTCCGTTATCACGCATTACCCTGCAGCAGCTTCTCAACACTCACAAGCTTTACACACAGCACGAACAGCTCCGTAGCCATGGACATCTCCTCCGGAGTGGGGAAAGAAGGAGCAATACGGATATTGCTGTCTTTCGGATCCTTTCCATAAGGATAGGTAGCTCCGGCACCGGTCAGTACTACCCCAGCCTCCTTGCATTTTGCAACGATTGCCTTTGCACATCCTTCCATAGCATCAAAGGAAATGAAATAGCCTCCGTTGGGTTTCGTCCAGCTGCCGATTTCCAGACCGCCCAGTTCTTTCTCAAGAATATTCTGAACCGCCTCAAACTTAGGCCGCATCAGCGCTGCATGCTTCTTCATGTGCTCCTTGATTCCGTTAAAATCCTTAAAATAACGGGCATGACGAAGCTGATTGATCTTGTCATAGCCGATGGTCTGGATTGTCAGAGACTTCTTGATGCATTCCAGATTTCCGACAGAGGAAGCAATCGCTGCCACTCCTGCACCGGAAAAGCTGATTTTTGAGGTGGAGGCAAACTCGTACACCATGTCCGGGTTACCTGCCTTCTCGCACTCGCTCAAAATCTCCAGAATTTTATCCTGCCTGTCCTCCTCATCATAAAGATGATGAACTGCATAGGCATTGTCCCAGAAAATACGGAAGTCTTTTGCCGCCGGTTTTAAGCTTGCAAACCTTCTCACCGTCTCATCAGAGTATGTATACCCCTGGGGATTGGAGTACTTGGGAACACACCAGATACCCTTGATACTCTCATCCTCAGCCACCAGTCTTTCCACCATGTCCATATCGGGGCCCTGAGGAGTCATAGGCACGGTGATCATCTCAATACCAAAGTGCTGGGTAATTGCAAAATGCCTGTCATAGCCGGGTGCCGGACACAGGAACTTTACCTTCTCCAGTCTGCACCAGGGAGTGTTTCCCATAACGCCGTGGATCATGGCGCTGGACACTGCGTCATACATGATGTTCAGGCTGGCATTCCCGTATACGATCACGTTTTTCATGGAGACGCCCATAATATCCGCCATCATCTGCTTTGCCTCGTCCAGACCGTCCAGCACGCCGTAATTTCGGACATCCACACCGTTCATGCTCTTCATATCGCTCTTTGAGTTCAGAACATCAAAAATATCCATTCCCATATCCAGCTGGGCTACGGAGGGCTTACCGCGGGACATATCCAGCTTCAGGCCCTTTCCCTTCACCACTTCAAAGTCTTTTTCCAACTGATCTTTCAATGACAACAGTTCTTCTTTGCTCAATTCCCGATACGCTTTCATAATGCCTCCTCATTTTTCGCATTCCCTTATCCATGCCAGGTGAAATCAAATGCCTGCTTCGCAGTCGCTTGATTTCCTGCTGGTATGAATTATTGTATACAATCATACAATCCACTTGCACTATCATACTACAAGACTGTAGATTCTACAAGAGGAAATTTAAAACAGCCATTCAGGCCGATTCTCCGCTCAATAAAAAACTGCCGCTTCACAAATATAATTTGTCAAAGCGACAGTTCTTTTTCTCTTATGAAATTTTCAAGTCCAAACTGTTTGTCATGGTTACTTTGCGTATTCGATCACGCGGCTTTCGCGGATAACGTTTACCTTAATCTGTCCGGGATATTCCATTTCCGTCTCAATCTTCTTGGAAATATCACGCGCCAACAGAACCATATCGGCATCCGAAATCTGCTCCGGCACTACCATCACACGAACTTCTCGACCTGCCTGAATAGCAAAAGATTTATCTACACCTTTGAAATTGTTTGTTATTTCTTCTAATTGCTTTAATCTGCTAGTATAGGTTTCCAGTGTTTCCCTTCTAGCCCCCGGCCTTGCAGCGGATATTGTATCAGCAGCTTGTACAATACATGCGATCAGGGATGTTGCCTCCACATCACCGTGGTGGGATTCTACTGCATTGATCACAACAGAATTCTCCTTGTACTTTCTGCACAGTTCCACACCAAGCTGAATATGAGACCCTTCCATTTCATGGTCTACTGACTTACCGATGTCATGGAGCAGTCCGGCGCGCTTTGCCAGCCTGACATCCAGCCCCATCTCTGCGGCAAGAAGTCCTGACAGCTGCGCAACTTCAATGGAATGCTTCAGTGCATTCTGGCCATAGCTGGTTCTGAATTTCATCTTACCCAGCAGTCTGACAAGCTCCGGATGGATACCATGTACACCAACCTCGAGCGTTGCGGCCTCGCCTTCCTCCTTCATCATCACTTCCACTTCTTTTTGCGCTTTTTCCACTGTCTCCTCAATTCTTGCCGGATGGATACGTCCATCTACGATCAGCTTCTCAAGCGCAATTCTCGCCACCTCACGACGAATGGGGTCAAATCCTGACAGGATCACTGCCTCCGGCGTGTCATCTATGATCAGATCCACACCTGTCATAGTCTCCAGAGTACGAATATTTCGTCCCTCTCGACCTATGATCCTTCCCTTCATTTCATCATTCGGAAGCTGTACGACAGAAATCGTAGTCTCAGAGACATGGTCTGCCGCACATCTCTGGATGGCATTCACTACATATTCCTTCGCCTTTTTGTCTGCTT
>JAIDME010000487.1 GCA_029050705.1 Acetatifactor sp. | reverse complement strand
GGTTTGGTACAACCAACAAAAGGAAATGTGGATTATGAGCGATCATTCCAGTTTCATTATGTACCGGAACATTTTCCGCAAATGCAGTTAACAGCAGAAAGATATTTATTCAGTCAGGGAAAAATGGAAGGAATTGAAGAGACAGAATTAAAAAAAAGAATTCAAAGCTTATCTCAAGATTTCTTTCTTCAATCCATGTTGAAGACACCTATGAAACGTTTGTCAAAGGGAAGTTTGCAAAAAGTTGGCGTGATACAGGCGTTGCTTAAAGAGCCGGATATATTGCTGCTGGATGAACCGCTTTCCGGTCAGGACCTTGCATCACAACAGGTGTTTATTGACAAGATTAATATGTTGCGAAAAAATGGGGTTGTGATTCTGATGTCCAGTCATGAACCATATCTGATCGATGCGATTTCAGACTGTGTGTATCAGTTGGATGATGGAGTATTAACCCTGGTTAACCAACGTAATATAAAGGAAAAAACGTGGTATGTTTTAAAGTTTACAAATGGAAATCAGTGTTCTGTACCGGAACGCTGGAAAGGACATTTGCAATATGTTGAAAAAGGATGTGTACTTCGTGTAGAAGAGAATGATTGTAATATTGCGAGTATGGAAATGATACAGGCAGGATGGGACCTGAGAGGTATGATGAATGAGAGCGATATGTGAAATGATCAGATATCAATATAGACAATATATGATGTCCGGAAAATGTGTGATGCCATTAATAGTACTATTAGGGATTCTGGGTATGATGTATAGTGTGGCTCCGGTTGAGATTGTAGACAGTTTTTCAATAACAGGAATATTTCTTTTTGTTATTATGGCGTGGATTGGAAAGACAATGCAAGGAGTGGAACCGGAAGTGTCGGAGCAGGTGATGATATTAAGATTAAAAAGTGATCGGAAATATTACTTGTGTCAGATTATATTTATGATGTGTATTTGCGCGGCAGTTACCGGAATATCTATTGTAGTTCCGGTTTTTATACATATGCGGAGTGGAAATGTGCTATTATCACGTCAATTAATTTGGTCGGATTTTGTTGGGGGCGGACTGTTAATATTTGCATGTTCGTTTACTGGTGGGATGGCAGGAGAATTGTTTCATATACGGGTAATTAAAAATAGAAATCTGGGAATTGGATTGACATTTTTTATTACTTTGTTAGCGGTTTGCCGAAACGGTGTGATTGCGGACTATGCCTTTATGAAGTATATCCTCTGGGTGGTACCGCCAATTTCAGACGTGGTAAGTTGGTTTACCAATGAAAGTTATTTTAATATGGGAGAAGTGATAAGAGGATTTATTCTTCTACTGATATACGGAGTAGTGATGGCTGTTATGAAAGTGGAATTGTTGAGGAGAGTGAAGTTTTGATAGATTAGAAATGTATTCCACAAAGTATTAGAAAGGAGTATAATAAAGCCAGCGGTATAACGGAATCGGAGATAAAACAGAATGAAAAATGGGAAGGCCTGTTTTGACACGGAGGCATTCTGTCATCTTTTTGGAGGTGTGCAGGCGGTATGCCCAGACGGAAAGGGAGACACTGAAACGGGAGGACCTGTTTGGAAATTAGGTTCGGAACTGGTAGCGGATGAATTTTTGCCAACGCCTGAAGAATTAGAAGATTTAAAAACCCGATTGCGTATAGAATTAGATAAACTGCTGGAAAAGGAAAAATGAATAAAAGACACTGTATATTATGTATGCTTATGTGCGTGATGCTTTGTGCCTGTCAGGGAGGAACCTCTGAACAGGAGACTGTTTATGGAAAAACGGAGCAGAGCGAACGGCCGCAAAAGGAATCGGAACCGACAGATGTAAACACAGAATTTCTGGAAAAATATGATCAGGTCATTGCAGAGATGAGCGGAGTAAGAACGGCACTTCTTTATCTGGATGATGATTCCGTGCCGGAACTGTTGCTCCTCAAGGACGGAGAGTATCGGTTGTACTTCTTCGATGGCTCTGAGGCAAAGAGCATTCCGCTGCCGGATGCGGGAATGAAGGCCAATGCCTATGGAACAAGGTACTCAATAGAAAATACGGAGGATGAGGAACTGACATTCTTCTGGTTCGAATATGCACCCCGAAAAGGGCTGGTGCGTATTCATGACGGGGATATTGAGAAGCGGCGGGACTGTTATCTCAGCTATGAAGCTGGGGTGCTGAGCATAGAACTGAAAACGGATGATGAGGGGCATACATGGAATACCTATGATGCAGAGGGAGAAATATCCAATGAAGAGTTTTCGGACCGGCTGGCGAAAATGGGATATGACAATCTGATCTGCTGCGCATACCTGTATGGGGATGTGGAAACGGCATATGAAAATATAGGGCGTGTGTCGGATACCCGTAAGGTGCTGGAGGATTTTGTAAGCGGAAAAGCAGATGCAGTGGAGTATGTGGAAAACCGATGCGAAGTGCCGGAGGAGGGCTTTGCCGGAAGAAGCTTTGCGGCTGTCAACGAAGAACTGACAGCAGGAGAATCGTGGTGGGAAGGCGTGGAATACGTGGATTTTGATAATGATGGGGAAGACGAACTCATCATGCACGGTTATGCAGGAGCACGCTTATATCTTGATGTAGTGGGTGATACGGTTTATAAAGTCTTAAAGACGAGCTCAACAACGGATGTATCTTATGCCGCTGAATTGGAAGGGAAGCGGGTGGTGGCGAGAACAGATCTGACCCATGGCGGAAGACAATATTACCGGGTCATGACATATGACGGCTGCGGCTGCCTGACAGACTGGTTTAAATTGAGCGCCGGTTATGAAGGGGCGGAATACGGAGCCGGAGACAACTTCGAATACAGAGATCATGCAATATCCATGGAAGAGTTTGAGGCCATACGGGACAGTATTCACCAACTCGATTTAACAAAATAGTTCTATATAGTACTTGACGGAATTGGTTCTATATAGTACTATATAAACGGAAGGAGGACCAATGGAAACGAGAACAGGTTTCCTTATTTCACAAGTCAAGCAGGTGCAGAGCCGGATATTTCAGCGGCTGCTCACCGAAAGCGGCGTGGATGAATTCAACGGCCCTCAGGGTCGGATCCTCTATGTGCTCTGGCAGGAGGACGGCATTCCTATCGCACGGCTGGTGCAGCAGACAGGTCTGGCAAAGAGCACACTCACTGCCATGTTGGTCCGCATGGAGGAATCCGGGCTGATCACGCGGGAGAACTCATCGGCCGACAAGAGACAGGTGATCATCTGCCTGACCGACACAGCGAAAGGACTACAGGACAAGTACGAGCAGGTATCCGAGGAGATGAACCGATTGTTCTACCGTGGGATGACACAGGAGGATGCGGACATTCTGGACGGTCTGTTGGAACGTATTCTGGCGAACCTGCAGGAACTGCTGTAGTGCACATTCAGCAATAGGAAAGGAGCTGTCAAATGGCAAAGATACAAGCGTTAAGCAACGATTTCTGTCCCCAATCCCTGTTTTTGTATGGAAATTATGAAGAGGATGGCACGCCTCACTTCGGACTGTTCTGCTGGTTCAGCTATTGCTGGCTGGACAGGATTTCCGTGATGGCCTGCATCGGAGAAGAGAAGATGACGAAGGACTTGATTCGAAAGACCGGTGTATTCTCCGCCAATCTGGTGAACGAACCTCTGTTGCCGCTGGCCGACTATTATGGAAATGTAAACGGCCGGGAGAAGCCTGATAAGATGAAACGTCTGCCCGGGGTAGAGCGGGGCCGGGTGCTGGACGTACCCATCATCACCGAAAGCCCGGTTAATTTTGAATTGAAGGTTGTCAGCGAGCGGAATCTCTCGCCGGGCTGCGACCTGTTCGTATGCCGGATAGAAAATGCGCTCATTGATGAGCGGCTGAAGGATTCGTCACTGCCGGTAATTGAGCGGCTGCAGCTGGCCCGGCCGGTGAGCACTGTGGCGGAGGAAACCTATGTAAACTTCTTCGGTAAGGAGCTGGGGAAATGGGGCGAACCCATGGGAACTCTGAAGTAGGGAGAGAGTAACAGCGGCAGTGCGCCGCTTCCGGTCTTTTGAATATTGTGCCGTCTGTACAGGCGCAGTGAAAGGTGATATAATATGTACAGGTATAAAGATCGGGAAATCAGAAAGTTCGTAGTAAACTATTTTATGTAAAATAATTAATATGAAGAACGATGAGAGCTGCCTGTGACGAATACCGTATAGGGTGGCTCTTGTTTTGTAGCAATTACTCGGATGTATGATTGAAAGGTATTTTGCAGAAGATAAGGAGAAGGCAGGTATGGAACGGTGCGGATGGTGTCTGTGTAACGAAAAGATGATAAAATATCATGACGAAGAGTGGGGCGTCCCGGTACATGATGACCTGAAGCAGTTTGAGTTTTTGATGATGGAGGCCATGCAGTGCGGCCTGAATTGGAATATGATGATCCAGAAGAGGGAGATATTCCGGAAGTGTTTTGACGGGTTTGATTATCAGAAGATTGCGGTGTATGGTGAGGAAGATATTCAGAGGATCATGGAGACAGAGGGGATGATCAGATCCCGGCGGAAGATTGAGGCTGTGATCCATAATGCCCGCTGCTTTCTGAAAGTGCGGGAAGAGTTTGGGTCATTCAGTGAATATTTGTGGAGATTTTCCAAGGGGAAGATGATTCTTTATATGGGACACCAGAAGGGACAGATTCCGGCGCGAAATGGGTTGTCGGATATGGTGAGCAGAGATTTGAAGAAGAGGGGATTTAAGTATCTGGGGTCGGTTACGGTGTATGCGCATCTGCAGGCCTGTGGAATGGTGAACGATCATGTGGAGGGGTGCCGGAGGTATCAGG
>JAIDME010000486.1 GCA_029050705.1 Acetatifactor sp. | reverse complement strand
CACTCTGTCATTACGAACACAATATTTTTTCGCTAATTCCAAAGCCTTGCGGAATCCGCTGCTGTTAAAATTCGTTGTCCCGGCTTCCGCATCCATCAGATAATTGTCCTCTATTCCATGGCTGATAAAATTTGTAATAAAGTAGGTTCCGTAGTCTCCGCCATAGAGGTTAAAAATAGCCTCCAACTCCGGCCTGTCTTCCACACACCGTAAAAAGGTATCGTAATCCCAATCCTTCAGCTCAGGATCTCCGGTCACCACCGTATTCAGTTCGAAATCCATCACCACTCCATACAGAGTTCCGTTGATCTTCCCCAGTTCCAGGACGGAAGGCAGCAATTCCTCCGCAATACCCAACTGCTCCATGACAGAGTCCAGCGGCTCCCACAGCTTTTCCTGTTCCTCGAAGCCCGTCAGAAAACCGTCTATAAGCACCGGTCCCTTTCCCGCGATCAGCTCCGTCATCAGCGCGGTCTTTTCATAATCACTCTTCACTTCAATATGACAGGTCGGATAACGTCTGTTAAACATTGCCGCTGCTGTCTGATAAAATGATGTCTTACTGTTATAGGGAGATAACGCCAACGTAATCTGATGGAGTTCCACCTCCTCAGTGGTGGGTTCCAGGCATAAATAATTATTGCCTGTGGAGTCCTCATAAATAAGAGATATCCGCCCTTCCTCATCTGCCTGCATGACAGATACATCCGACAGCAATATCCCGTGATTCACCCAGAGATAAAGAGGCTCCTGATTATTGCCGGACAGGTCACTGCGATATATACCATCCTGGTTCACATAAATAAGGGTAGTGTCATCATAAAGCGTATAGCAATAGACCTCTTTTTCCGGAGCGGCCAGAGTTACTGTTTTGCCTTTTTCCACATCCATATACTGCAGGGTTGTCCGCAAACTCATATCCCCTTCCGACTCCCGGAAAGCAACACGGCCATCATACAGAGGAACAAATTCACGGAACAGATTGCCACTCAAAAAGTATTCCGTTATGACCTCTCCCACCGGCGAAACCAGCAGATAACGGCATTCCTCTCCCATATTCTGCAGCAGATGGATGATGCCTGAGCCATCAACTGCGAAATCAGAGAGACTCATGAGCACTTCGAATAAGTCATTTCCTTCCAGAAAGTCAAGAGGAACCTCTCTTTGCGTCTCATGATCCTCATCTCTCTCCACAAGGAAACATCGGTAATTATCCTCCTCGCCCTCCTGTAATGTATAACATAACGTTATGTAATGGTCTGTACCGCAGACCGGACCTATGCCCCACAGTTGGTTCTGGCTGTCAAAACCAGCAGTGCCTTTCTCTCCCTCCGCAGTCAAAAAGGCAATCTCATCCCAGCACTGCTCCACGTTTTTAAAAAGATGCTTCTGAAAATAATAAGCCCTGGATTTTCCAAGAAAAAGCTTGAACGCTCCCCCTTTCAGCGCTGTCTCCGGCTTTTCCACCTGCAGCGGAGCATCCACTACCCAGGAATAAGCATCCAGGGAATTATCCCTTCTGCTGAGTTCTGAAATTGCCCGGACATCCAGTATACTTTCCGGAACCTCAGGCTTATCCTGACCTTCCGAACCGCCGGAGTTCTGTGCTTCCTCTGTATTTGTGATGTCCTGCTGATTCTCAGTATTTGCGCCACATCCACAGAACTGCAGGACAAGCAGAACTGTTATAAGAATATAGCTGATTCTCCTTTTCATGGAACCTCCTTAATACTTACATTTTAATTATGATTAATACTATGCGAGGTCGCTGCATAATGCTCATGTGGGATGTCGCTCTCATAAGTATTGCAATTATCACATCTATACTTGCAATAATTGAAATATCGAGTTACTGTACAATCATATC
>JAIDME010000485.1 GCA_029050705.1 Acetatifactor sp. | reverse complement strand
CATCCACGCGTAAGATCGTCTGCAGCGTCAGATGTGTATAAGAGCCCGCCGCTGTTGCCGTACAACATGTCGTACACATAGCCCACGATGGTATTCATCTCGGCAGCATTCAGATTGGTCCCAAACAGAGCAACCGCGTCGCTGTATGCCTTGAATGCGCCGATGAAGCCGGTGATGATCAGATAGAAGATCATGGGCGAGATCATGGGGATTGTAATCTTCCGGAAGATCCGAAAGCTGCCGGTGCCGTCCACTTTCGCCGCATTGTAGTACACCTGGTTCACGCTGGCCAGGGCGCTTGTGAGGATCAGAATCTTGAAGGGCATTACAACCCACACGGTATAGAAACACAGCACAAACATCTTTGCCCAGTAAGGGCCGTCAATGAAGTCAACGGAACTGCCGCCGAACAGGTTGATCAGGAGATTCACCATTCCGTCGGAGTACGCCGTCTTCTTAAACAGGATCATAAACACCAGGCCTACGGCCAGGGTGTTTGTCACATAGGGCAGGAAGTACACGGTCTGGAACAGATCCCGCAGAGGCTTGATGGAGCTTAAGCCAACGGAAATGAGCAGTGCGAGAATTGTGGACACGGGCACCGTGATGATTACCAGTATAAAGGTGTTTTTTACCGCCTGCAGGAAGTAAGGGTCATGCAGAACATAAGAATAATTATAACCGCCCACGCCCAGGTAGGTCTGGGAGGCGGAGTTGTAGCCTTCCTCAAATGAGTAGACAAACACGTCCACCAGCGGGTATATCATGAACACACCTAAGAAAAGAACAGCCGGAATCAGGTACAGCCATCCCTTAAAATTTTGTTTTTCCATAGTCATTCCACCTCAAAATGAATTCGTTCTTCCGTCTCTTTATGGAAGAGGAACACCTTGCCGGGCTTTAAAGCAAACCGGACGGTGTCGGAATCCGTGTCAACATTGTTTTCCGCGGAGATAATGGAGCGGATGGTGTCGCTCTGGCAGCAGGGGTGGCCGGAGACAACGCTGACGTCCCTGCCCATAACCTCCAGGCGGCTTAAATTGCAGTGCAGGGGGCCGTCCTCCCGAAGAATAAATCCCTCAGGGCGGATGCCCACGTGAACCTCCTGGTCAGGAACGCTTCCAACCTTCAAAACCGCGTCATCGCCGATGTACAGCATACCGTCTTTCACATTGCCGTCAAAGACATTGATGGGCGGCGTGCCCAGAAATTTTGCCACGAAGAGATTTACGGGATTGTCATAGACTTCCTGGGGCTTGCCGATCTGCTGTACATAACCGTCTTTCATGACCACGATCAGATCCGATATGCTCATGGCCTCGTCCTGGTCATGGGTGACGAAGATGGTGGTAATCTTTGTCTCTTTCTGAATGCGCCGGATCTCCTCTCTTGTCTGCAGACGCAGTCTGGCATCCAGATTGGAGAGAGGCTCGTCCAGCAGAAGTACCTTTGGCATTTTCACCAGTGCTCTGGCGATGGCGACGCGCTGCTGCTGACCGCCGGAGAGCTCACTGGGCTTGCGGTCCATGAGTCCTTCAATCTGTACCAGCTTTGCCGCGGCATAAACCTTTTCCTGCATCTCCTCTTTGGAGAGCTTTGCTGCGCCCTTCAGATTTTCCAGAGGGAACTGGATATTCTTCTGAACCGTCAGATGAGGGTAGAGGGCGTAGTTCTGGAAGACCAGGCCCACTCCTCTGTTTTCGGGGGGAAGATTGGTGACATCATCTTCGCCGAAAAAGATCTTGCCTTCCGTAGGCTTCAGCAGTCCGCAGATCAGGTTCAGAGTTGTGCTCTTGCCGCAGCCGGAAGGTCCCAGAAGCCCTACCAGCTTCCCGTCGGGAATCTCAAAACAGAAGTCTCCCACGGCGGTGACTTCGCTGCGCTCTTTTCTGCTCCGGCTGGGGAATTTTTTTGTCAGGTGATCTAATACAATTTTCATGGTGTCCTCCTCATTAATATACACGCAAACATGCGCTGACGCGCTTTATTGCCTGATAACGCAGGCTGTTTGCTCCGGTCATATCTTATACAGATTCCGCAGATCCTTTGAAATGTGTTCCAGGTCCGGATAAACAAAGCTTTCCGTGATACCGAAGGCACGCAGGCTTTGGATAAAGTATTCCTTTCTGCTGCTGGGAATGATGATCTTGTACAGCATATTGTCCTGGCAGATGTCTTCCAGATGCCGCAGGGAGTTGTGGACAGTGAAGTTTGCATGCTGGGAATACATTCGCAGATTGTTTTCAGTGGAACTGCAGGCAAGGATTCTGTCCACCAGCTCCGGATTGTGATGATTGTGTTTGAAAGCGGGCAGCAGCATTTCCTGGGTAGTGTCCGCATCAATGGGGTAAATACAGCGTCCGAATCCCTCCCGCTCGTTCAGGAGGTCAGGAGCCAGTACCCATACGCTGGCATCCAGGTTTCCGGTGGAACGGTATGTCTCTGTGGCAAAGAAAGCGGCGATGAGAGGAGATTCGCTCCAGTCCAGCATTCTCGTAGGCAGGCCGTAGTGCTGCATCAGAGAGACCCAGGCAGCGTAATTGTGCTTGGCCGGAGGGTTTTCCGTAATCTGTCTTGCCCGGATATAAAAATCGTTGGTAATGTACCGCTCTACATCCAGACGCCGTTTGCTTCGCTGGATGGAAGGAATCAGCGTCCCTTCAGCGTTTTCCTCCCCACGATACCATAGTCTGCTCCCGTGTTTTTCATACAGGCCGTTCATAAATTGAAGCAGCTCGTCGATGGTGCGAATTTCCTGAATCAGCATTTTGTCTGCCTCCTGAATAAATGTCAAGGTGATTATAGCACAAAAGGGATGCTGGGAACAAATAAATTAACATTTTATATCTATATGTCATTCTATTATAAGGGACTGCCACATACAATACCGATTTATTGTTTAGATTATATCATGGGTAGTCATTTGATTCAATTTCTTCTGAATTAGCCGGAGTTATGGAAGTACCTTGAATCCATAAAGGTGCTGTGATAAGATTAATAAGACTTACAATTAAGAAACAGAAAGGAATACTTTATGAAAAATCGCTATGTCCCCAAAGTAGTAAGCCTGTTTTGCGCGGCGGTTCTTGCCGTGACGGGCTGCGGAAATCCGGATTCAGGAGCATCAGGCGCAAATGCGGGAATCGGGGCCGCTGAAGAAGGCTCGGAAGCCTCGGATAATGACGGAAACAGGGTCTCAGATGCAGAACCATCGGGCAACGGCGGGAATGGAGAGTCTGCGGGAGATGAGGTACCGGAGGAGCCTGTAATTTACGGCGAACCGGGTCAGCTGGCGGCTTATGATCAGGAACAGGCGCATTATGCCCTGAAGATTGATGCGGATAAAGAACTGCACGAAATCAGCGATATGCTTTACGGCATTTTTTTCGAAGATATAAATTTCGCAGCGGACGGGGGGCTGTACGCCGAGATGGTGCAGAACCGCTCCTTTGAGTTTACCAGGCTGGCTCAGGGAAATGAAAAACATGCCTGGCGGGATGTGGGGGATATTGAGGCTGAAGTTGTGACAGGAGACCCGGAGGGCGGTCTGAATTGCAATAATACAAATTACATGGTGATGACCAACAATACTCAGGACGTTCTGGCAGGTATTGCAAACAGAGGCTTTCTGGACGGTATGGCGGTGGAGGAGGGCAGGAGCTACCGCTGCTCCGTCTGGGCAAAGGGACTGGACGGCTATGACGGACAGCTTAATCTGATGATTACAGAGGACGGAGACAGCATAGGCGGGGCCACCATTCCGCAGCTCACCGGGGAATGGCAGTATTACGAAGTCTTTATTGAGCCGGTGCGTTCCGCGTATAAAGATGTGGAACTGGAGCTTACGATCGCTCCCGGGAGCGTGGCGGTGGACATGGTGTCCCTGTTTCCAGTGGACACCTACAAGGGAAGGACAAACGGGCTGCGGGCGGATCTGGCGGAGAAGCTGGAAGCGTTGCAGCCGAAGTTTCTGCGGTTCCCCGGCGGCTGCGTAGTGGAGGGCGTGACGCTGGAACTGGCTTATGACTGGAAGGATTCCATCGGCGTAGATGAAAACGGGGAGCCCCTGTATTTCAACGGGACTTACGGAGACGTGGCGGCCAGGAAACAAGGACAAAACATCTGGACAAATGAAAATACCTCTTCTGACAGGTATCCCTCCTATATGTCTTACGGCATGGGATTTTATGAGTTATTTCTGCTTGCGGAAGATATCGGAGCAACCGGAGTGCCGGTGGTGAACTGCGGGCTGTGCTGCATGGGCCAGGGAAACGGCAGCGGGAAAGCGGTAGGAACACCGGAGTTTCAGAAATATGTTCAGGATGCCCTGGACTTGGTGGAGTTCTGCCGGGGCGGGACGGAAACCAAGTGGGGTGCAGTCCGCGCCGCAATGGGCCATGAGGAGCCCTTTGCGCTGAAATTCATAGGCATCGGCAACGAGCAGTGGGGATCAGATTTCTTCGCCCACTATGAAGCCTTTGCAGAGGCCTTTTTGCAGGCTCGCGAAGAAAATCCCGAACTGTACGGGGACATTGAGCTGATCTTCACGGCGGGGGTGGATGACGGCGACAGCGGCGGCGGGGG
>JAIDME010000484.1 GCA_029050705.1 Acetatifactor sp. | reverse complement strand
GTTTCTGTCCGGCGACCTGTACCACCAGTATATGCCCTTTTTCAGTGAACTTCTCCACAAAGTGAGAGGGGGAGAGGGCCTGGATTTTTCCTTTAATGTGGGAATCGGTTCCAATTTCCTGGCTCTTTTTGTCTATTATCTTGCCAGTCCCTTTCATATTTTTGCCTTACCGGCAGGAGGCGGGCATCTGGTGGAGTTTATCGGTTATCTTGTAGTCTTTAAGACCGGACTGTGCGGCCTGACCGCATGTTATTATTTTCAGAAGCATTTTGATACGAAGGATGGAGCCGTTCTGCTGTTTTCCATGTTTTATGCGTTTTCCGGGTTTATGGCGGCGTATAATTACAACATCATGTGGCTGGACTGTATCTGGGTGCTGCCGCTGATCCTGTTGGGGCTGGAGAGATTGGTCAAGGAGGGAAAATGCGCACTGTATTGCCTGACGCTGGCATTTTCCATTTTTACCAACTTTTATCTGTCCATCATGATCTGCATTTTCCTGGTGCTGTATTTTGTCGTGCTTCTTGTGACGGAGCGGAAGAATCGTGTGCGCAGTATCGGATACTTTGCGGTGTTTTCGGCCCTGGCGGGAGGGATGGCGGCAATTCTGCTGGTTCCGGAGGTCTGTGCTATTTTACAGACAGATTTTGGCGAGACTGTGTTCCCGAAGAAGGTTGAGTCCTATTTTTCCGTTCTTGATATGCTGGCCAGGCACTGTGTCTGTGTCTACACAGAACGGGGGCTGGATCACTGGCCCAATATCTACTGCGGCAGCGCGGTTCTTATGCTCATCCCCATGTATTTGATGAACCGGCGTATTTCCATTCGGGAGAAGTTCTGCAGGCTGGCACTGGCCGGGTTTATGCTGCTCAGCTTTTCCACCAATATCCTGAATTTCATATGGCACGGCCTGAACTATCCTGACTCTCTTCCCGCAAGGCAGTCTTTTATCTATGTGTTTCTGGTGCTGACTATGTGTTATGACGCATACCGCCATCTGCAGGAGGTGGAAGGACAACAGATTTTGTATGGCTATCTCTGTGCCACAGGCTTTCTGTTATTCTGTGAAAAGTTTATCAGCCACGAGGATTTTGAACTGGGGGTAAAGCTGCTGACATTATTGTTTATCACAATATATGCAATACTCCTGTACCTGTATCGAACGAGGCGGAAAGAAAACGTCAGGCTGGGGATTGCCGTTGTGGCTCTTGTTCTGGTGCTGGCGGAGTGTGGCATCAATACATGGGATACAAGCATCGGAACCACAGACCGCGCCGCCTATCTGAATCAACAGGAGGATTACAAGGCACTGTATGAGCTGACCGGAGAGAGAACAGAGGGCTTTTACAGAGTGGAAAAGTTTACCCGGAAGACAAAGAATGATGCGACACTGACGGGGTATCCTTCGGCCAGTGTGTTTTCCTCCACCCTGAATTCGGACGTTATGGATTTATACAAGAGGCTGGGAATGCGTCACAGCAAGGTATATTACAGCTTTGACGGCGCCACGGGGCTTACCTCTGCCCTGCTGAATGTGAACTATATGTTCGGGGAGTCAGATGCCTACGAATGTGGCCTGTATACTAAGCTTGCCCAGAGCGGCGATATTTATCTTTATGAGTGTAATGCGGTTCTTCCCTTTGGCTATGTGGCACCTGTAGGATTTGACATACCGGAGGGGTTTGAGAATCAGGCTGTGAATCTCCAGAATCGGATCGTGAGAGAACTGGGGGTATCCGGGCAGCTGTTCCGCACAGCGGAAAAGTCTGCAGTGGGGAATGATATACGCTTTACGCCGAAGGAGGGCGGCATCTATTACGCGATGGTGACGGCGTCCGGGACCGCTAAGATTCAGTGCATCGGCGGCAGCAGGGATGAGGAGACTTTTGGGGATCTGAAGAGGGGATGTATTCTTTATCTGGGCTATCTGGAGAAGGATCAGACGATTACGCTGACGAACGGTGATGAAAAGGATGAGACGCCAAAGATATCGGCGGATATTTACAGGATGGATGAGGAGGTGCTGAGGGAGACTCTGGGGGTGTTGGCTGAAAGGCATCTGGAAAATGTGGAATGGGAGAGTGGTTTCATTTCCGGCCGGATTACGCTGGAGGAGCCGGGACGACTGATACTGTCGGTGCCCTATGAGGATGGCTGGACGGTGCGGATGAACGGCGAGAAGGTGGAAGGAGAACTGTTCGGGGGCTGTCTCATGGCCTTTGATCTGGAGCCGGGTACCTATGAGATTGAAATGAAATACCGGGCGGCGGGAGCTGTAGCGGGCATTATTGTCACAGTGGTGAGTATCGCGGTGTTTGCGGGAGTCATGGTGCTGAGGAGGTGCCGCACAAAGGCAGTTATCGGGCAGAAGAGGATAACGAAAGGCAATAAGCAGGAAAAAGGTGATTAAGCAAGAGGCTGAATGAAATAAGTACAGAAACAGGATCAGGAAATAACGTATGGGAGGTATCATTATGGAATATGATGTGATCATTGTAGGGGCGGGCCCCGGAGGAATCTTTTCGGCATATGAGCTGACGAAGCTGGATGCCGGGCTTAAGGTTGGCGTGTTTGAGGCAGGACATTCCCTGGAAAAGCGCCATTGCCCCATTGATGGGGAAAAGGTTAAGAACTGTATCGGCTGTAAATCCTGCTCCATCATGAGCGGCTTTGGCGGTGCAGGCGCGTTTTCGGACGGCAAATATAATATTACCAACGATTTCGGCGGCACTCTCTATGAGTATATCGGGAAGAAGGAAGCCATTGAGCTTATGAAGTATGTGGATGGCATCAATATGAAGTATGGCGGTGAGGGAACGAAAATGTATTCCACTGCGGGAACCCATTTCAAGAAGCTGTGCCTGCAGAACAAGCTGAATCTGCTGGATGCTTCCGTCCGCCATCTGGGCACGGACATTAATTTTGTGGTGCTGGAAAACATATATGCGGCACTGAAGGACAAGGTGGATTTCTACTTTGACGCGCCGGTGGACAGGATAGAGCTGGCGGAGGGCGGCTACAGGGTATTTTGCGGAGAGGATGTTTATGAGTGTGAAAAGTGTATTGTCTCCGTGGGACGCAGCGGCAGCAAATGGATGGAGAAGGTGTGCAGGGATTTGGAGATTCCTACGAAATCAAACCGTGTGGACATCGGTGTGCGGGTGGAAATTCCGGCGGTGATCTTCTCCCATCTGACGGATGAATTGTATGAGAGCAAGATTGTGTACCGCACGGAGAAGTTTGAGGACAATGTACGCACTTTCTGCATGAACCCCTACGGTATCGTGGTAAATGAGAACACAAACGGTATCGTCACCGTGAATGGCCACAGCTATGAGGATGTGGAGAAGAGGACGGAGAACACTAACTTTGCCCTTCTGGTGGCAAAGCATTTCTCGGAGCCATTCAAGGACAGCAACGGCTATGGCGAGAGTATTGCCAGGCTCTCAAACATGCTGGGGGGCGGCGTCATTGTGCAGAGGTTCGGAGATCTGGTGAGAGGCCGGAGGAGCAATTCCAAGCGCATTGAGGAAGGGCTTGTGCAGCCTACTCTGGCGGCCACGCCCGGGGACTTAAGCCTTGTTCTGCCAAAGCGTATTCTGGACGGCATTATCGAGATGATCTATGCGCTGGATAAGATAGCGCCCGGCACGGCCAATGACGACACTCTGCTGTACGGGGTGGAGGTAAAGTTCTACAATATGGAGGTTGAGATTGACGAAAATCTGGAGAGCTGCCACAAGGGACTTTATATAATCGGAGACGGCAGCGGTGTCACCCACTCCCTGTCCCATGCCTCCGCCAGCGGCGTGTATGTGGCAAGGAAGATAGTGTGAAGGAAATTCCCAAGGCGTTAAGGAGGGCACCATGGAAGCACCTGTAGAAATCAAGGAGATTCATGAAGGCGGGCAGAAGCGGGAGATTGCCCGTGAAATACTGGAAGCACTGCCTGATTGGTTCGGCATACCGGAAGCCAGAGAGGCGTATATTGCGGACAGTGAGAAGCAGATTTTTTTCACGGCGATGGATGACGGCAGCCCTAAGGGTTTTCTGTGCCTGAAGGAGACGGGGAAGAATACGGTTGAGCTGGCGGTGATGGG
>JAIDME010000483.1 GCA_029050705.1 Acetatifactor sp. | reverse complement strand
GAGCCATTCGGATTTACAGGTGCGATATCTGTTCCTGAACGGTGACAATGCAAATTACTGCGGCATGGCAAATGCTTACAGGGATTACCTGCTGAACAGCGGTTTTCTTACAAGGCTGCCGGATGAGTACCGGACCAGAATAGATTTCCTGGGAACGGAGAGAGAATCGTGGATTGTAGGCACCAGCGCCGTGGTTATGACAACGGTGGATGACGTGAGAGAGATTTATGAGGACCTGGAACAGCAGGGAGTGACAGATCTCTTAAGTGTGTATAAGGGATGGCAGAAGGGCGGTCTGTACAATGTTCCCATCACCAAATATAAGGCGGACGCCAAGATAGGGGGTACCGGTGGCCTGACAAACCTCATAAAGGAGTCTGAGGCTAAAGGTATCAGGATGTATCTCTACAGCGATGCAATGCGGATCAATCCCGATGAGCAGAATGCAACATTTAATGTGGTGAAGAAGATTAACAAGAGAAAGCTGGAGGAAGAGACCCACAAGGATGTGTATGAGGAGTTTATGTGGCTGACCCCTGCCAGGACGGATTATCTTTTGGATAAGTTCGTAAAAAGCTATACAAAAAGTGGTGTGAACGGCCTGGCTCTGGGGGGCATCACGGATACCCTCTACTCCTACAATTACAGCGGAACCTTCTACAGCAGACACCAGTGTGCGGAAAGCTATTATAACACGGTGGCGAAGGCGGACGAATCCACAGACCTGGTGCTGCAGCAGCCATTTGCTTATCTGTGGGACCACACGGAGAGCTTTCTGGATATGCCGCTGTATACTTCGAGCTACATTTTTGAGGACGAGAGCGTGCCGTTTCTGTCAATCGTGCTGAAGGGAATCATGCCGGTATATTCCGAGTATGTGAACTTTGAGGCCAACAAGGAGGAGTTCTTCCTGAAGATGGTGGAGACGGGAACCTGCCCTTCCTTCTACATTACGAAGGAGAGCGCAGCCAGCCTGATTTATACCAATTCCAGCGATATATACAGCTCTGAGTACAGTGTATATCGCGATGATATTATCTCCTATTCCAGAGAACTTGAGGCGGTGCATGAGAAGACGGCCGGGGCATCTATCGCGGGACATGAGATCAAAGGCAATGGCATCACCGTAGTGACCTATGACAACGGTGTGAAGATTTATCTGAACTACAGCACTGAGAAACAAAGTGCGGACGGGCACACGCTGGAAGGAATGAGCTACGAGGTGGTTGAGTAAATGGAAAAAGAAAAGAAAATGAAAAAGCCAAAAGTGAAGCTTGGCAAACTTGAAAAGAGAGAGGCGAGGGCCGGCTGGCTGTTCGTATTTCCCTGGGTTATCGGGGTGGCTGTCTTTATGCTGTACCCTCTCTGCCAATCCTTCTATTACATGTGGTTCAACATCAGGATTACGCCTCTGGGTACAAAGTTCATCCCTGTGGGAACCGGCAACTTTACCCAGATCTGGCTGGAAAACCCGGAGTTTCCTCAGCAGATTGTGACCTACCTGTGGCAGACCATTGTGGAGGTTCCGGTCATCGTGGTCTTCGCTCTGATGATTGCGATCATGCTGAACGGAAACATCAAGTGCAGAGGGCTCTTCCGATTGATTTTCTTCCTGCCGGTCATTATCGTCAGCGGTCCTGTGATGAATATGCTGGTGAGCGAGGGGGCGGCGACCATTCCTTCCATGAATGTGCAGTCCATTATTGCGGCGCTGGATAATTTCCTGCCGCACAGCCTGGCAGAAAACATCGGAGACGTTTTCTCCAATATGATCATGATCCTGTGGTATTCCGGCGTACAGATACTGATTTTCCTGTCGGCTCTGCAGAAGATTGACCCGGCGCTGTACGAGGCGGCAAAGATTGACGGCGGCTCTCAGTGGGAGTGTTTCTGGAAGATCACACTTCCCACCATCAAGCCCATGATTCTGCTGAATGCGGTGTACTCCGTCATTTTCCTCTCCGGAAACGAGCAGAACTCGCTGATCACTATGATCAAATCGGCCATGTTCTCGGGTACCAAGGAGAAGGGCTACGGATATGCGTCGGCCATGGCGTGGATGTATTCCCTGATCGTGACGCTGATAGTTCTTCTGTTCTTCCTGCTCCTGGGCTCTAAGAAGGACATTTACGACAGACAGGTGAAGCGCCGCAAGCGCGAGATGAAGAAAGAGGCAAGAACAGTCAAAAGAATAGAAAGGAGGGGAATCCGGAATGCAAAGAAAATCGAAAAAGCAAGGAAAAAGCGGAACTACCGCACATATGACGGCAGCGGAGATTATTAAGAAGAGCTTTACAAAAGAAAAGCTCCACCGCTTTGTCTTCGGCACCAAAGAAAAGGAAGGCGCGGGAAAACAGATTATAGTCTATGGACTGCTTATCTGTATCGGTTTTGTGTACCTTTACCCCATCCTCTACATGTTCAGCACCAGCTTTATGAACAGGGATGATCTGTTGGACTCCTCGGTAAAATGGATTCCCAGTACCCTGTTTGTGCAGAACTATATTGATGCCGGCAAGAGTATGGATTTCTGGATTTCACTATTGAAAGGAATTGTCATCGCGGGAGTACCGACTCTTTGTAATGTGGCGGTCTGTATGCTGGTGGGTTACGGATTTGCGCGGTTTGAATTCAAGGGAAAGAAGATATTGCTGGGACTGTTGATTTTTTCCTACATCCTGCCCAGCCAGGTTACCATGATTCCCACTTACGTACTGTATAACAATATGAAAATAGTGGGAACACTGTGGTCCTTCATCCTTCCGGCAATTCTCGGAAACGGACTGAACTCAGCTATCTTTATCCTGATATTCTACCAGTTTTTCCGGCAGGTTCCGAAAGTGCTGATAGAAGCGGCCCAGATCGATGGCGCAGGATATTTCAAGTCCTTTGTAAAGATAGCGGTTCCTTCTGCGGGACCGGCGATCTTGACGGTGTTCCTGTTCTCCTTCGTGTGGTACTGGAACGAGTCCTACCTGACTTCGCTGTATGTTCAGGGGCTTTCGGCCAACAGTTTCTGGGTGAACCTGGTAGTGCAGCTGAGTAACTTTGACACAAGCTTCAACACCATGGCACAGACGGGAGATGCGGCCACCAATCTGAATGAGTGCGTCCGCATGGCGGCAACATCCCTCTCTGTTCTGCCGCTGCTGGTCATGTATTTCTTCCTGCAGAAGCACTTTGTGGAGAGTATTGACAGGGCGGGTATCACAGGGGAGTGAAGATTTTCTAGGATCGGAGAATACCCGACCCAAGAAAATCTAATCATCCCCCGAAGAATCGCGGATGCGATTCTTCACAAAGATATACGCGAAGCAGAGCTATTTGCCCTTATAAACTAAGTTTCTTTTGGGCCCATGGGCCTTGAGATAAGAAAAGGAGGATAAAAGATGAAAAAGAAGATTTTGAGTCTGCTGTTGGCTTGTTCCATGGTTTTCGGACTGGCTGCCTGCGGCAACGGTGACAGCGGCAACGGCGGAAACTCCGCAAATGCCGGCGACGGTGGAAACGGAGGAGACGAGGGTGCCGGTGGTGTGACATCAGAGAACATCACTCTGACCTTCTGGCACTATGAGGATCCCACCACCATCAGTCTCCTGGCGGAAAAATTTATGGATATGTATCCAAACATTACGGTGGAGCACAGGGTTATTGAGGATATGAGCACTGACCTCTCCAATGCTGCAGCATCCGGAACTTTCCCTGATGTATTCGAGGGCACGGACTCTGACACGGCTCTGGCAAATATGTATTGGGCGGACATTTCCGAGTACTACAATGCGGATCCGGAGAACAAGAACCTGATGGCTACTATCGATGAATACGGGATCGGCTGTTTTGACACCAGCGCCAGATTTGCAATGCCCATGGTGTACTGGCCCAGCGCAGTCTTTATTGACAGAAACGTGATCAAGACTCTGAACCTGGAAATGCCCAGAACCGACTGGACCTGGGCGGAGATGATTCAGCTTATCAAGGATGCCACAAAGGATGAGCGTACCGGCATGAAGTACTACGGTCTTGGGTATTACAACAGACTGGATTCTCTTTATGGTATCGCTGCCTGCTCCCCCGACGAGAGAGCTTTGAAGGGTGAGTTCGGCTTTGACGGCACTGATTTCGATCTGTCCTACTGGGCAGTGGGAGAGCAGGAGTTCTCCGATTTAAAGCTTGCCGGGTATGTTGCGCCTCAGCAGGACACTGCGGAGATGGAGGCGTGGTCTGGCAACTGGAGTACCTGGTTCGGAGCTACCGGGCGTGTGGCAGTGTTCTCCGAAGGCTTTTGGACCTATCAGAATCTGTGGGGCCAGGAGGGCTATCAGGAGCAGTATGGTCTGGATATCGTTCCCTATGTCACCCCCAACGTGGTTGACGAGAAGGAGCACAATGTCATTGCCACTATGTACATGGGTGGCGTATCCACTTCCTGCAAGCATCCCTATGAGGCATATCTGCTTCTGAAGTTCATGGGCTGGGGAATTGACGGCTGGAAGGCAAGACTGGAAATATACTCCGACACCAGCATCACCAACGACTCAGGAATGCCTCTGAAAAATGCACAGATGCCTATGCCTATCACTCTGGATGAAGAGGTGTGGGAGGGTTACAAAGCTTTGTTCCCTCAGGATGACCGCAAGCCTTTCTGGGATGATTATTTTTCAAGCGTTACCAGACCCGTTCCTTACGGCTGGTACAACATTGCAGGCTACTGGAACTTCTGTGACCAGTATTTCAATAAGATCGGCATCCACGATCTGGTAGACAAGGGCAGTGCTAAGGCGGCTGATTATGTGGATGAAGCCACCAGGCAGGCTAACTACTATCATGCGGAGGCAATGATTTCCTACTTTGGCCCCGGAGGCTACGATGTCCTTTCTGACGAGGAATTGGCACAGTATCAGGCAGTAGTGGATTCCTTTGTACAGTAATTTGAGAAAACAGATAGCTTTACTCCCTGCCGGATATCCGGTGGGGAGGTAACTATAAAAAATTTTTTAATGGAGGATTAAGATGAAAAAGAAGATTTTAGCACTTCTTCTCTGTACCGCTTTGACAGCCACCATGCTGACCGCCTGCGGCAACGGCAATGAGGGCGCGTCCGGCAGTGACGGTACGGAACAGAACACCGAGTCCAGCTCGGAGCCAAGTTCGGAACCCAGCGTGGAACCCAGTGTACAGGAACCCGCTCAGGCGGAGGAGATTCCTACTCCTGTATACTATTTTTCCTTTGATGAAAAGGATGGCGCTGCAGGAATTACCCCTACAAAAAAGGGAGACGGCGAGACGATTGAGACGGTAGACAAAGAGGTTGTCTTCATTCCCGGCGTAAAGGGTGAGGCAGCTTACATTGATGGCACCTACGGCCTGAGGCTGGATGAGGTGAACGGTGTGGGCGACACCTACTCTCTCTCCTTCTGGATGTATGCAAACAGGAACGCAAATTACATGCCCACAACTCAGTTTGGCCCCGATGTTCACGGCGACGCTACCGGCGGTCAGCATTATCTGAATATTACCTGGGCAGACTGGTCCGGATCAGCGGAATATCCCTGCATCTGGTCCTATGACCAGAACGCAGACGGTTCTCCCTGGCCAAACTGG
Organism: Acetatifactor sp.; assembly: GCA_029050705.1. GTDB lineage: Bacteria > Bacillota > Clostridia > Lachnospirales > Lachnospiraceae > Acetatifactor. The sequence goes on along the minus strand of JAIDME010000483.1, from coordinate 7,896 downwards.
TCTCCGGAAACAGCAGATACCCGTTTGAACAAGTGGGTAAACATTACGCTGGTTGTAGATTCTTCCAAGAAGAGTGAGGATGGTCAGTACATCATTGCAGATATTTATGTGAACGGCGAGCGCGAGCCTGTCTCCGAGACTAAGCCCGTGAACATTATAACCGGCACCATGGCTCCCTCTGACAACTTTGACTTCCTGCTGGGTGTGAACTACTGGGATGCTATGCTGAAGGGCGCTTTCGACGAGCTTTATATTTTCGATACCGCACTGACACCAGGTCAGGTAAAGACTCTCTATGAGGCAGGAGATCCTACCGTGGAATACAATCCTCCCGAGAGAGTGGTAGAGGTTGTGGTTGACGAGAATGCGTTAGAGACCATCGGCAACACTGATCTGAATGCGGGATTCTGGACAGACTGGACCTCCGCTTATGAGATTCCCAACGGCGTTACCAAAGTGTTCAAGCTGAACAACTTCTCCAGCGGACTGGAGCTTTGGCATAACTATGTGATGGTATTTACCAACGAGCATTCAGATGCTCACACAGACCCTAACACTGTATCTGACTCACACCAGGAGTGGGCAGCAGTCAGAGCGGATGCTTTCGGCTGGACACCGAACGGTGACATTGACGCATCTGCATTCACCTGGACCTGGGGCAACTGGGACAGCTGGAGGACCGTATCCATGGTTGATGCTGATGTGACCATCGAAGTGAAGAGGGAGGACAATATCCTCAATATCAGCGCCCACAATGTTGACTATAACGGCCTTGACAATCTGATGACAGCAAAGGTGGAGACTGCTATGTCTGCAGACGATCCCTGCTACATGTTCTTCACCTGCGAGGGCAGCTATGTTGAGCTGCTGTCTGTGGAGGACGGCGTTGACATTGTGCCTGATTCCAACGCAAAGGAAACTTTGGGTACCACCACTTTCGGACTTGCCTGGTGGTCTGAGTTCACCAATAGCGTGGAGCTGGCTGACGGTGCAACAAAGACTGTGAAGCTGAAGAACTACTCCAGCGGTGAGTCAAACTGGCATAACTATGTCGTGGCATTTACCAACACCCAGACTACGGCAGATAAAGCGCCTTCCGCTGACAATTACGAGGGATATGCGGAGTATGCGGTTGTCCGTGCGGATATTTACGGCTGGGGCGATGCAAGCTACGCAGCAACCTTTGAAAACAGCTGGGATGACTGGGCAGCATGGCTCGACTCCATGAAAGCAGTTGATGTCACCATGGTTATCACCAGAAACGGCGGTGAGATTGTAATTGACACCACCTTCGTTGACCGCAAGGGTACTGAGTATACCAGTAAGGCAACGGTTACTTCTACTCTGACGGCAGACGCACCCTGCTACTTCTTTATCACCGGTGAGCAGGCTTACATTGAGTTGATGTCTGTAGAATAAGGTGAAAAGAAGTTCTAATTGCTTTCAGCAATTTTTGCTCACAGCAGAGGCTGTTTCGCAAAGAACTTCTAAGTTTCACCCTGAAAGTCCCCGGATTGCGTAAATCCGCAATCCGGGGTGTCTTTTACGGGGCAGGAGAGGGATTTCCTGATTCGTAAAAGGCAGAAAAAGCGGGAGGAAAAAACAGATTGCAAGCAGGTCTGACAAGGCAGTATAATGATGAAGGGAATAAGAAATGCGAGGGAATGACACATGAACACTGCGGAACAGAGAAGAAACGGCACAATTACGGAGTACAACAAAGCCTTTATCGAGCAGAGGGCGGATCCGTATGTTTACAGGCATGAGGATGGCAGTTATTACTTTACCGCCTCTGTACCTGCTTATGACAGGATCATACTGAGAAAGGCAGATACCCTGGCAGGACTTGCGGGTGCGGAAGAGGTTACCGTGTGGCACTGCCATGAAACAGGTATCATGTCCATGCATGTCTGGGCACCGGAACTGCACTATCTGAAAGGTAAATGGTATATCTACTTTGCCGCAGGGGAGGTGGAGGATAAGTGGGCCATACGGCCTTATGTGCTGGAGTGTCAGGGGCAGGATCCTATCCGTGACCCGTGGAAGGAAATGGGTAAGATCCAAAGATCTGAGGATGATATTTACTCCTTTGAGGCATTTTCACTGGATGCCACTGTGTTCGAGCACAGAGGGGAACTGTACTATGTCTGGGCGGAGAAGGTCAGTGTGGGAATTCAGATTTCCAACCTCTATATTGCGCGGATGGAGACACCCACAAAGCTTGCCACAGCCCAGGTTCTGCTGACTACGCCGGACTATGACTGGGAGAGAAGAGATATCTGGGTCAATGAGGGCCCGGCGGTGATAAAAAAGAACGGCAGGATTTTCCTGACCTACTCTGCCAGCGCCACAGGCGAGGTTTATTGTATGGGAATGCTGAGCATCGGCGAGGATGAGGATGTGCTGGATCCGAGAGCCTGGAAGAAAGAGCGGCAGCCCGTGCTTAAGAGCAGCAGAGAATTCGGTATATATGGGCCGGGACACAACAGCTTTACCACATTGGAGGATGGTACGGAGGTCTGTGTCTACCACGCCAGAACCTACCCGGAGATACAGGGAGATCCCCTGTACGATCCCAACAGGCATGCCATGGTATTGAAGCTGGATTGGGATGAAAAAGGATATCCGGTGTTTGACATCAGAAATAATATTCAGTTTTAGGAGCATTGTTTATGAAGATGAGCGGGAAAGAAAAGCGGATTCACGGACTGCTGGCGGCGGTATGTTTCGGTGCGCTGGTATGCTTTATGGCGCTGGCGGCGCGGCCGGTGAGCAGTATTGCGGCTGAGGATAAAGCGGCTTCTGAGGGAGTGATAAGTGAGGCATCCAATGATGGCATCACTGTCACTCTGGAGACGGATAAGGCCTCCTACAGTGCCGGGGAGGAGATTCATTATACCATCACCATAGAAAACGGAAAGACTTTAGCCTATCTTAAGGGGGCGGAATTTACCTACAGCAATACCAAGGGACTGCTTCCGGCGGCGGAGGACTCCATGCCTGCTTCTTTTCCGGATATACAGCCGGGAGAGAGCTGCACTCTGAGCGGTGTGCTGGTGGGAGATGAGGCGGTTCTGGCTGTTGCTGCGGCGGAAAGTGCAGCAGTATCCCAACCTGCAGATTCCGCCGCCGGGGCCGAAAAATCCGTGAGTCCTGCTGTGATAGCGATAGTCATCATAGTTGTGCTGGCGGTTGTGCTGGCCCTGATTTTGATCCTCGGGCGGAGAAAGAAAGCACAGGGGACAGAAAACGGCAAGGGGAAAGGAAAGGGAACCGGCGGGGGAGCCGCGGCTCTGGCGCTTCTCCTGGCGCTCTGCATGGCGGGGGAGGTTCTTCCGGTGCAGGCTGCGACGGACAGCATTACTCTGCGGCCCTATGTAAAGTTTGAGTATGCGGGCCAGGAAGTTATGATCCGTGCGGTGATAGAGTTCCGCATGGGACAAAACCGCTGGATTGTGGATGCTGAAGACAAGGCACAGAATAAGCAGATCACATGTCATGACCCTTCTATTTTCAGGGATCTGGACGGAGTCTACTATGTGCTGGGCACACACATCACGGGTGGCAGAAGTACAAACCTGTATGACTGGGTCAGCTTGGACAACGTGATCAGGGAGAGCTATTCCCTTGAGACCAGGAATCAGGTCAGAGCGTGGAACGAGGAAGGCAATAAGGGCGACTGGTTTGGATATCTCTGGGCCCCGGATGTGATATATAACGAAACCATGGGCAAGTACTGTATTTACCTGAGTGCTGACGGCGACAACTGGAAGTCCAATATTGTGATGCTGACAGCAGATTATGTGACGGGACCGTATGAATATGTGGATTCCATCGTCTACAGCGGCTTTACTGCAGAGACCTTTGGGGAGACGGATGCTCCAAAGGTTCTGGGCACTCAGGAAATACCGGAGCGCTATGTGACAAATGGTGTGGCAAACAAGAAGTGGGGTGATATGTGGCCCAACTGTATTGACCCCTGTGTCTTTTATGCTGATGACGGACGTCTGCTGATGGCGTATGGTTCCTGGTCCGGCGGTATCTTTATATTGGAGCTGGATAAGGAGACGGGTCTCAGGGATTATTCCGTGACCTATGAAACGGATATCCATTCCGATGCATACTTCGGGAAGAAGATTGCGGGCGGTGCTTATGCATCCGGAGAAGCATCCTATATTCAGAAGATCGGTGACTATTATTATCTGTTTATTTCCTATGGAGGTCTGGAGGCGGCAGGGGGCTACAATGTCCGCGTGTTCCGCTCCGAGCGTCCGGACGGGGATTATGTGGATGCTTTGGGCAACACGGCCTATTACGATAAATATGCCCTTAACATTAATCAGTCTGTGGGCGTGCGCCTCATGGGAGGTTACCAGTGGCGGAACTTTACTGTCGGCCAGGTGGCACAGGGGCACAATTCCGCCTTTGTGGATGATGACGGAAAGGCGTATATAGTGTTCCATACCAGAACCACCAATGGTACTGAAGGGCATTATTTAAAGCTGCATCAGCTGTTCCAGACAAAGGAGGGCTGGCTGGTGGCGGCACCTTACCTGACTCACGGTGAGACGCTGAAGGAGGACGGTTATTCCGCTTCCGAGGTAGCGGGAGATTATGAGATCATCCTTCACGAACTGGAAATTGATTACGCGGGACTGGAGGCCAAGCAGCCGGTTATGATCACTTTACAGGAGGACGGCAGCATTACCGGTGAGTATACCGGAAGCTGGAGCCTGGAATCGGGGACACCCTATATCACCCTTTCCCTGAATGGGCAGAATTACAGCGGTGTGGCATTGGAGATGGAGGTGGAGGGTACAGTCTTTAAGACCATGGTGTTTACGGCGCTGGGTGACGAAAATCAGGTGACACTGTGGGGAAGCAAGTGCGTAGAGTGAAAAGGAGAGTAAAACAGTGGAGCAGCATAAGAACAGTAAAATAGAAGCGGCCCTGGATATAGCAAAGGAGATTATTTTTTTCATCCTGTTTACAGCGGCAATGTTTGCATACTGTATGCTGGTGCTGTTGATCATCAGCTTTGTCACATCCTCCTTCCTGCACTTTTCCATCGAGGGGATATTCATCGCGTCCATTGTGGGCACGGTGGCGCTGGATGTTTATTATGTTGTAAGGAAGATGAAAAAACGCCGCCGGGGTTGATTTAATAAAATTTTTAAAATGTTTAGAAAAAAGCAATACACATAGCAAAGAATGTGTATTGCTTTTTTGGGTGAAAGAACTATAATTACCTATTGATAAAAATACACAGGAGAGTAGTCGGACATGGCAAATGAAAAAGGAAAAAAAGATGATTCTGTTATGATCAGGCTTTCCACTTTGATTGTGGATAAGCGCAAGGGCTTTTACCTGATCTTCATTATGCTGATTCTGTTCAGTGTCGCGTCCATGAATAAGGTAAAGGTAAACAATTCCCTGCCATCCTATCTGCCCGGAACAACGGAGACAAGGCGGGGGCTGGATCTGATGGAGGAACAGTTTACCACATACGGCACGGCCAGGATTATGGTCTGCAATGTGACCCTGGAAGAGGCGGAGAAAATCGGAGAGCGCCTGGAGGGGCTGGAAGGGGTCAGTATGATGACCTTTGACGGCACGGAGGAGCATTATCACGATATGGCGGCGTTGTTTGATGTCACCTTTGATGTGGAGACCGCCGACGGGCTGGCTCAGGAGCGGCTGGATGCCGCGCTGGAGCTGCTTTCCGGCTATGACGTCTATTATTCCTCGGACATAGGGCAGGAGGAGCGGGATGCGGCGGATCTGGACAATGATATGATACTGATCCTGGTGCTTGCCGGAGTCGTCATTGTAGCGGTGCTGCTGTTTACATCCACCACCTATGCGGAAATACCGGTGTTCTTGATGACCTTTATCGTGGCCGCAATTTTGAATAAGGGCTCCAATTTCATCTTCGGCGAGATCAGCTTTGTCACAAACTCCATTGCGGTGGTGCTGCAGCTGGCGCTGGCAGTGGATTATGCCATTATCCTGTGCCACCGGTTCATGGAGGAGCATGAGGACAAGGATGCCAGAGAGGCGGTTATTGTGGCGCTGAGCAAGGCAATCCCGGAGATTTCCTCAAGTTCTCTGACTACCGTTTCCGGTATGGTAGCGTTGATGTTTATGCAGTTTAAGATAGGATATGATATGGGTATTGTCCTGGCAAAGGCCATTGTTTTAAGTCTGGTGTCTGTTTTCTTCCTGATGCCCGGACTTTTGCTCACCTTTGCAAAGGCTATTGACAATTCACACCACAAGAGCTTTGTTCCTAAAATCACGGCAGTGGGAAAGTTCTGCGTACATACCAGATTTATTGTTCCGCCTCTGCTGGTGGCGGCTGTGATTGCCGCACTGATATTGTCGGGGAAAACAGATTATGTTTATGATGCAAATTCCCTGGAGTCCAGCCGTTTGAGCGACAACAAGTTTTCGGTGGCCATGGTGGAACAGGAATTCGGGAAAATAAACCAGCTGGCGGTCATGGTGCCCAATGGGGATTACGAGAAGGAAGGAAATGTTCTGCGGGAACTGGAGGTTCTTCCGGAGGTGGATTCCTGTATGGGGCTTGCTAACATTGAAGCAATGGACGGCTATATACTGACTCAACAGCTGTCTCCAAGGGAGTTCGCGGAGCTGATCGACCTGGATGTGGAGGTGGCGGATCTGCTTTATTCGGCTTACGCGGTGGATGGCAGCAACTTCGGAGCGCTGTTAAACGGAGTGAGTGACTACAAGGTGCCTCTGATAGATATGTTTCTTTTTATCTATGACCAGAAGGAGCGCGGCAATGTGACGCTGGAGGATGATCTTGAGGAGACCCTGACGGAGGCTTATTCTCAGATAAGCATTGCGAAAAATCAGCTTCTGGGACGGGAGTACAGTCGTTTTGTCCTGCAGCTGTCAGTGCCGGTGGAGGGTGAAGCGACTTATGCCGCACTGGAGAAAATACGAAATACGGTGGCAAAATATTATAACTATGATGACATTGTGCTGGCGGGGAACTCCACCAGCAACAAGGATCTCAGTTCTTCCTTCGGCACGGACAATACAATTATCACAGTGCTGACGGCGCTGTTTGTCATGATCATTCTGTTGTTTACCTTCCAGTCCGCAGGACTGCCGGTGCTGCTGGTGCTCACCATACAGGGCAGTATCTGGATGAATTTCTCACTGCCTTACCTGCAGGGAAAATCAGTGTTTTTCCTGGGGTATCTGGTCGTATCTGCGATCCAGATGGGCGCAACCATTGACTACGCTATCGTTATCACCAGCCGATATATGGATCTTAAAACCTACATGCCTATCAAGGAAGCCATTGTAGAGACACTGAATCAGGCATTTCCAACTATTGTAACCAGCGGTTCCATGCTGGTGGCAGCAGGCTTTATCATCAGCAATGTCTCATCCAATGCGGTGGTGGCCGAGATCGGACTGGCGCTGGGAAGAGGAACGCTGACCTCCATTGCACTGGTGCTGCTGGTACTGCCGCAGACGTTGCTCATGGGCGATATAATCATTGAAAAGACGGCATTTACGCTGAAGAGGGAGAATCTTAAGGCACTTCCTGCCGGCGGCAGAATTCGCATGTCCGGCCACATCAAGGGCTATGTGAACGGCGTTATTGACGGTGAGTTCAGTGGTGTTATCGACGGTGAGATGGGTGCAGTGGTGCGTGCCAGGGATAGTGTGACGAGAATAGATCAGGACAGTCAAAATGGACCGGAGGAATTGCCGGATTTGGAGGCATCCGTAGTGGAAGGAGGTGAGCAGCATGAGGGATAACAAGAGTTTTTTTAAACGAGTGTCGGTAATTATCTGCGTGCTGCTGGCAGTGGGTAATCCTGATGTTATGGGGAATTTTGGCAGTCTGAGAGA
>JAIDME010000482.1 GCA_029050705.1 Acetatifactor sp. | reverse complement strand
GGGAGAGCGATTTGACGGCTGTATAAATATCGAGTATGAGCATCAGGCGGGTATAGCGGATATTGTGAATCACCTTGCCGAAGTGCACGGCATTTCGGATTTTCATATGATTGCAGGGTCGAAAGGCAACGGCTTTTCAGAGAAACGGATCGGGACTTTTAAAGATACGCTTGAAAAACGAGGTATTCCTTTTGACTACAGTATGGTCAGTTACGGGGATTTCTGGTCCGACCCGGCAGTGGCTGCAGCTGAAAAGCTTTTGAACGAAGGAAGGCTTCCGCAGGCGTTCGTATGTGCCAACGATCATATGGCTATTGCTGTATCGTTATTTTTGCAGAATCACGGTATATCTGTACCCGGGGATGTGGCGGTCACCGGCTTTGACTGTATTGATACCATATTCAGTTCCTCGCCCACTATAACGTCGGCGTGTATAAACAACAGATTGATATCGGAAAAAATCTGCTGTATTCTTTCGGACATATTTAACAGCGGCATGCGCGAGGGCAGTGTCAGGCTGTTCCCTGAAGTTGTGTTTAACGAATCCTGTGGCTGCAAATGTTTGAACAAGCGTGACTTATCTGCATTGTTCAACGAGCAGACCAATCAGTTCTACCGTTTTCAGGACGAAAATATCAAGCTCTCCGAAATAGCGGCAAGAATACCTCAGTGCTCCGACTTTGAGGAGATCGCATATATAATGCGGGAAGATGATCTGATGTACGCCATGTGCTGCCTTATCAGACAGGAATATACGGACGACTCGATAAACCCCGAGACGGATAGCCTGTGCGGCTCTGACGGCGGACTTTTTGTACTTTATGACAGCGACATGATAGATTACAAAAAAACTTTAGGAGAAAAATTTTCTCCATATTATATGCCAAAAACTGACATTATTCCCACCCTTGATTATTATCTCAATGACGGGCGAAGTCTTATCTTTACCTCTCTGGATTACCTTGGAGTATCCCTTGGTTATGTTTGCTTTCACTTCGGCGATCACTCCACCGGAAATTACTATAAGATACCTCAAACGGTAAATATGCTGAACAACGCGCTTGGCGGTTTTATAAATCAGCGGCATAAACATTATCTGCTGAAAAGAATCGAAAGAATGTCCGGAACCGACGCGCTTACAGAACTTTATAACCGCCGCGGCTTCTGCATGGAATATGACAGACTTCTGGAAACCACAGGGGACGCTCCGCTGACTGTGATAATGTGCGACCTTGACGGGCTCAAAATCATAAACGATACCTTCGGTCATGACGAGGGCGACAACGCCATACATACCGTCGCACGCGCACTGAAGGATGTATGCCCGAAAAATGCCATATGCACCCGCTTCGGCGGCGATGAAATGATCGCGGTATATCCGCACAGGGAAAACGACCCGGATATCCGACTTCTGTTTTGCGAATATCTTGACAAATATAACGCCGGATCAGGAAAACCCTATACCGTTGCCGCAAGTTTGGGCATTTATGTTACTTCCAGGGGTGAACAGCCGGACTTCGAAGAACTGGTGAAAAGATCCGACAGACTTATGTATGAAGAAAAGAAGCGCAGAAAAGCCGCGCGTTAAAGGCCGACAATCAGATTTCAATCTGTCGGCGCAAACAATTCCACTGTCTTCTTCATCCGCTCTGCAACCTTCACCCCAAAAGGACAGCGGCTTTCACAGCTACGGCAGCCAACGCATGCATCAGCACGCTGCTCCAGTGCAAGATAATGTGCCTTTACTGCTGCTGGTACCTCTGTCTGCATAACAGCAAGGTCATAATATTTGTTAACCATAGCTATATCAATTTCTGCCGGACAGGGCTTGCAATGACCACAGTATGTACACTCTCCCTGGCTGAAGGTATGGCGTGGAGCCCTTGCCAGAATACTGGCATAATCTTTTTCCTCTGAAGACGCACTTTCATATGCCACAGCCTGCTCCACATGCTCCGGCGTATCATACCCCGCCATGACAGCCGCCACAGCCGGACGGGTCAGGCAGTAGTGGATACACTGCACGGGTGTAAGCGCCACGCCAAATGGAGACCGCTTTGCGTCAAACAGACGCCCACCGGCATACCCCTTCATAACAGTGATTCCAATGTCATTTTGCTCACACAGCTTGTAAAGCTCTGCCCTGACCGGATCGATACCTCCTAAATCCTCTTGATATTCCTCTGCAAAATAGTTGTCAAGATTATCTGTCGGGGGCAGCAGGTCAAAAGCAGGATTAATGCTAAAAAGTATCATTTCCACAAATCCGCTCTCCACCGCCCGCTTTGCCATGACAGGATTATGGGTACTCATGCCAATATGATGGATTTTGCCGGATGCCTTGAGTTCTTTCACATATTGTATGTAGGGACCATTGATGGCAGCATCCCAGTCGCTTTCCTGGTCAATGAAATGAATCATGCCCAAATCAATGTAATCCGTCTGCAGCCGGGTCAGCAAATCCTCAAAAGCCATCTGACATTTATCCACATCACGCGTACGGACATACTGACCATCCTGCCAGGTAGAACCAATATGCCCCTGAATAAACCACCGTTCCCGTCTGCCTGCAAGAGCTTTTCCAATATTCGTGCGAACATTAGGCTCTGACATCCAACAGTCTAAAATATTAATCCCCAGCTCATCTGCGCGGTCGATGGCTGCTTTACATTCCTCATAATTATGGCGCTCCATCCATTCCGCACCGAAGCCGATTTCACTTACCATTAAATTTGTTTTTCCCAGTCTGCGATATTGCATTGTATACCTCCTGCTAATGAATTTCCCATACTTTGCAGTACAAAGTTCCGCCTGCCTTTATATGTTTGCCTTCAAAAAATCATTCCACATAAATCGGATATTTTTTCTTGTCCTCTTCTGTCATCTTTTCTCCTCCCACCAGAACTTTAGATTTCTTCGTCAGGAGCCTGGCCATCATGGGCAAGCCATTTACATTCTGTGATCTCCATATCAGTAAATGAGGCCTTAAATGCAGAGTCTTCTGAGCTGCAGGCATAAATACCAAATGAAATCTTTTCCTTTGCATTAAACATATGGCAGATTCTCATCTGTTTAAAATTCACGCCATCTACGGAATTTTCAATGCAAAAATCATCCTCCCTGCGGCTAAATCTGAACCACATAGACTTGATAGAGGCATCTACATCTACAGAAGACCAGTCTGAATATCCATTGTTTGTTACGACACTGCCAAGACGCTGGATTTTATCATTTTCATATTCCATAGCAGCCTTTAACCAGTTGTCACTGTCAAGATACATAACAATACCACTCTGATCATAACGGACTTTGGTATCAAAATCAGTTTTTACCACGAATGAAAAAAACTGTTCATCTGTCTCTAATTGCAAAACAGGAGCATTATCATTTCTAAAATGATAATAAGTTCTCTGCCAGAGATCTGTATGTGGTTCTGTAATGATCTCCACTCTGTCCTCTGTTACCTTGTATTGCTTTGGCGCTCTTGTCCACTTCATTTCCTTTGTATTAACTTTCATTTTCGTTTCCTCCTTATGACTTTATTTATAATTCTTTGTTTTCTATTGCTATTTGAAACATTCCATTTATCAGGAATTCATCAAAATCTGCAGCTATCTTAAATTCAGGCATATATTTTGCAGGAACGCTCCTGCTGCAATACTTTGCCACTTCGGTCAAAACTTTTTCG
>JAIDME010000481.1 GCA_029050705.1 Acetatifactor sp. | reverse complement strand
CATCTTAGGATCCCTTTTCAGGATCTCCGGCAGATAATCAGCAAAATTGACATTAAAAATATCCTTTCCAGCTATTTTCGGATCATGCATTTTCTATGCCCCCGTTCATAATCCGCAGTGTATCCCTGTCTACCTGCGCGACATGCGTTTCCCCCACAACCCTAAACTCCGGTCTCCGTACCTCAACCCTTTTAACGCCTGTCTCCATCATCAGCTGTACAAGATATGATGGGTTTATATCCCTCCCCATTTTCCCTGTCTGCCAGCTTATATATTCCTCGACTGCTGCCCGTGCGTTTCTGTCTATGATACTGGAACTGGCCTGGCTATTCCTCTCGATATAAAATGTCACATCTATTTCAAACACATCCCCTTCCGGCGCAGAGACCATTACATGGTCTGTCAGCGGGCGGACATCATCCGCATTCAACACCGCCGTTACTTCTGCCAGGACAGCGTCCGTGGGCAGCCTGCCACCCTGCAGCAAAACCCGCACATCTACTACTCCCGGATCCGGACTTACGGCCACCACATCTGAGATGGCTGGGGAAACAGATTTTGCGTGATATATATAGCTGTTCATGGATCCAGCCGTAGAAAAGCTCTCCATGCTCTCACGCATACGCTCATAATATTCAGCATCATTTTCCACCTCTGCCCCGCCGCTGGTTTTTGTAATGTTCTCAACTTTAAGGAAACAGTCATAAACATCCACAATCTCCCTGACCTGTCCTGGTGCAAGATCATTTCCGATAATGCCGGGGATCAGACACTGGCCGCTTACATCCCCATATGTCTGTCCTGCAGGAATTTCCAGTTCCTCCATGGTCTCAAATGTTATCTCGATATTGAATGAAATCCTGGTTCCTTTAGGAATTATAATACTCTGTTCCTGCGGTGCCGATATATGGCACCGGAATACCGCCACTGCTGGTGCTGCCGGAAGCCTTTCTATGTCTTTATACAATTCTGCGAGGCTGTCCAGATATTCCCCTTTGGCATACCTTGGAACATTCTTTTTTGCTGTCTCATCGATCAATACGCGCTGCTGCACCACGATTGCGGCACACCATGCGATAAACACCCGCTCAGGCGATGCAGGCTGCATTTTATAATCATCCCGGCCGTATTCTTTCATCATATTTTCATATAATGCTATCATACTGCTCTCTATCGTTTCCGTATCTGTCTCCAGAAACTGTATGTCTGGATACTTCCTTTCAAATATCACTGTCCCTCAACCCCTCCAGTTCTATAACCGGTACCAGTTTCCCCGTTAAACCATCTCTTTCAAATGTCAGCGCGCCCAGAATTGCACGCGGTTCATATTCTTCTATCTGGTCATATATATATCCCACAAGTGTGTTTTCGACAACCGGAAGAGGCCGTCCGTATAATTCGCCTGAAATACCCATTTCCCTAAGCATGGGGGCTGATTTCTGTACCATTGCCAGGATAACCGAAATATTCTGGACAACCTCCTGGTAAGCATTTGCAGGTGCAAGATCTATATTGCCCAATGCTTCACCGTTACCTTTGATCATTTCCATAATACCCTACCTCCTGGGATATTCTTTCAGCGTTACTTCAGCCCTGGCTGACAACAGGTTTCCATTCCCGTCAAACCGCTGTAAACTGACTGTCCCTTTCTGGATCACCCATTTATAGCTCCCATATATCATGCCTCCGATCACAAGCCGCCCTGTATACCCACTGCGTACCATTTCCCTTAATTTTTTTATCTCCTTTATTGGATCCACTCCCAAAAAAGCAGAAAATTCAATCCCGAAGGAAACAGTTTCTATTTCCGGTCCCTGATACTCCAGAAGGTCTGCCATAATATGTCTGTCATGTATAGCATATTTCGATGAGAAATCCCATTTCATGCTGTCAAATGTCTTAACGGTTTTGTCTGATACACTGAATACAAGATTTCCAAATGCACCTATCCTTGCCATTATTTTATGCCTCCCAGTATGTACCCCTCTCCGTCCCCATCCGGGATCATAAGGCACAAAACCATGTCCCCGTCCTGAGGTATCCATGGCGCCAGATATGCAGCATGATCATGCTCCTGGGCCATCCCCACACGGTTCCCTTCCTTTTCTTCACTGGATGGGACGACAGGACGGGGAGTTGTCAATATATACAGGTTCCCGGATATTATGCCGCCTTTATCCCCAAATTTTACACGTGCTTTCATGCCTTCGGCATCAACACTCTGTACGATTCCCTTCCGCACAATATTCTTTAATTCCGTCAGGTCTGCCATCAGTATCCCTCCAATACCTGCTGCAATGTCAAATCAACAGTATACCCCCCAAATATGTTATGTCTGGCCTGTGTCACCTTATATTTCCTGTCAAACTGCTGGAACCCCTGCAGATCAACCGTGACTCCCGCAACCATCGCCGCATCTCCAACTATTTTCAAACTTGCCTTGTATTCCTGTGTGTTTTTTTCCCGCAGCCGCTTCTTTGCCAGTTCCTGTGCCTCTGTCCTGTTCCTCACCTTTTCGTTTATCTCCAGTGTCTGCCCTGTCCCGGCTCCCTGGTCAGGCGTATAAGTATATTCGATCGTTTTCTTACTGTCCGGGTCTGTATAAGATACATGACAGCTGGTATACGCTGTATCGGTCAGGCTTGTTTCCATTTTATATGATATAATATCGCTGTCGCCTTTTCTGAATGTCTTTACAACAGGCTTTTCATCATATTCCGCCATACTGTATATGACAACCGTCATTTCCGTAACTTTTAATGCCATTCCTGCCGCATGGCACAATACCTGCAGAAACCTTATGTCGGATGTCTGTACCTGCTCCTTGCGTTTATATTTCGGGTTTTCAGAAGCTTCATACATCAAATTCAGACCGCTTTTGTTTGCTATTTCTTCAGCTATGCCTTTTAGTGTGTAATTCTCCCATGCCCTTGATTTCTTTTCCATGCGCAGTGTGGATGTATACGGAATAGACGTTCCCTTTACTGTCAATTTCTGCGGCGGTCCTGCCATATCTATACTGTCAATTTCAAATGTGCCTATATTAAGCGTCACATCCCTCCCGGTATCGTTCCAGTTTTTTTGTACCAACACTGCAGTGACAAGTTTCGGGGCTGCTGTTTTCCGCTCCACACTTTCAGTTACTGCAGTTCCCTCTGACGTTTCCATAACTGTTATCTTAAACACCTGTCCCGGATAGATTAGGCTGGGGTTGGGGATATTGTTTTCCTGTGCTATCTGGGGATATTTTGTCCCGCTTCCCAGATACCGGGATGCAATCGCCCAAAGTGTATCCCCACGTTTTACAACATAATTAACCACTTCTTTGTTTTCTTTATTATCCCCTTTTGGGAATGTGAGCAGGTGGCCTAACAGGCTATTTTCCCGGTCTTCATACTCAAGTTGAAAATCATCTGCACCATCACCCTCCTGATCCGTATACGTTGCGCCAGTCAGATGCAGGTTCATATTATTTTCTGGGTCATCCATATTTTCAAATGCAAGCTGCAGCTCCACCCTCCTGGCAATCTGCCTGCTGATCATAACAAACGCCCCCTTTTCCACGGCGGAAGTTCCATGTTTACCCTCTGAACTGTATTGGGAATTGTGAGGGTTATTCCTGCAGGAAACACAAAAAACGTCGCATACTCGGCATTAGCCTTTATCAGCTGATCCATGTAGAGGACACTC
>JAIDME010000480.1 GCA_029050705.1 Acetatifactor sp. | reverse complement strand
GTAAAGACATACTGAGGCCGGGCGGGGTTTTCTTCGATCTTGCGCCGGATGTTTGCCATGTTGACCCTGAGGATCTGATTGTTGTCATCCGCATAAGGTCCCCAGATAGCATTTTTGATATAGCGGTAAGTCAGAACACAGCCGGAATGCTCGGCGAGAAGCGAGAGAAGCTGGTATTCTACCTGGGTCAGGTGGATGATTTTGCCGTCCAGAGAAACGGTTCTGGTCTCCAGGTCGATTCTCAGCCCAAGGGCGCAGTATATTCTGCCGCAGGCACCGGTGTAACGGTGACGCAGGCTGGCACGGATGCGGGCCATGAGTTCTGCCGGGCTGAACGGTTTGGTGACATAGTCATCGGCACCCAGATCCAGGGCCTGTACTTTGTCATACTCCGTCTCTCTGGCGGAGATGACGATGACCGGGCTGTCATTCCAGCCCCGCAGGCTTGTTAAGACTTCGCAGCCGTCCACATCGGGAAGGCAGAGATCCAGAAGGATCACATCAGGGCAGTTTGCAGCCGCGAGGCTTAAACCTTCCCTGCCGGAGTAGGCAGGAGTGACGTGATAGCCGTTTCTGGTGAGAAAAGTGATGATAAAGGAACAAGTATTTTTGTCATCTTCGATCAGAAGAATGTTAATTTTGGGATTCATGCTGCCCTTCCTTTCTCTTTGGTAAAGTAAAGATAAATTCCGCGCCATCTGAATGGTTGTGTCCTGTGATGGTGCCGTGGTGGGCGGTGATGATGGTTTTGCAGATGACCAGGCCGATGCCCATTCCTGATTGAACATCTGCCAGCGGAGCAGTGTAATCCGAATCTTCAAACAGATGCTCCAGTTTGTGTTTCGGAATGCCTTTTCCGTAATCGCGGACGGTAAAAGAGACATAGTCGGGATAGTTTTCTACAATAAAGTCTATGGGAGCGTCGGTGCCGGAGTGAAGCAGGGCGTTTTCCAGCAGGTTGACAGTGACCTGTTCAATCAGGAAAGCATCCATAGGTATCATGACGAAGTCGTCCGGAACGGAGACATGGGTGATACAATCCGGGTGTCTTTTTTCTATCCTTTGCAGGGCTTCGGCCACAACTTCCTCCACAGATTCCTCGCGGGTGCTGATTGTCAGGTTATGATTTCTGATGTGGGTGACAGTCAGAAGATTTTCCACCATGTTGACAAGCCAGGAGGAGGCATCATAGATGTTGCGCACAAGGGTCTCTTTTTCATCATTCGTCAGAGAGTCCTGATGTTCCAGGTAGGTGAGGCTGTTGCCGATGATGCCGGTGAGCGGACTGCGCAGGTCATGAGAGATTGCGCGCAGCAGGTTGGCGCGCATTTTTTCTGTTTCCGCCTCAGCCAGCAGCTTTTTTGAAGCAGCGGCCTGCCTTGCGAGGCGGAAAGTTCGGAGACTTAAGAATGACAGGATTGCCAGGGCGAACAATACATCCGCCGGGCAGTCTGCTGAAATATATTGGAATCTGTTATTCAACCATAATACCGCAAAGATGGAGCAGAGAATGCCATAATGCCAATCTGCAGCGCGGCAGGAAGCCAGCATGATAAACAGGACAAATACCAGTATGCAGTTGAGGGAGAGACGGCTGAATATGTGAGAGCAGGCAGAGGAAATGCCCGCGGCAGCTGTCATATAGAAAGTGCAGAGCAGAATGCTGAACAAATGTTTCTGAAGTTCGGAGAAGATATGTATTTTCTTGCGCATAAGGAGCCCCTTGACTAATAAATTATTACAACACTATATTATGTTATAATATTTATTCCCACTTTACACAAGTATTGCCTGAATTATTTTCTATTCCCGCTCCAGCGTCCGGATGCCCCACAGGGCAGTATCAGCCCGGACTCCTGCACGGGCAGTCCGATTTCCGCAGCCTCCACATGTCCCTGAAGCCTTTTTGCCACAGTGGTGCCCAGCATATAGGACAGCACGGCGGGCTGAAGCCCGGTAGTGTAGGAGTTGATCAAAAAGAACAGAGCGCTTTCGGAGAGCAGTTGTGTGGCGGATTGAATGAGAGGCCAGATACTTTCCTCTATCTTCCAGATTTCTCCCTTTGGCCCGCGTCCGTAAGAAGGAGGGTCCATGATAATGCCGTCGTATTGATTGCCCCGTCGGATTTCACGCTCTACAAACTTGATGCAATCGTCTACCAGCCAGCGGACAGGAGCGTCCGCAAGACCGGAACTCACGGCATTTTCCCTGGCCCAGCCCACCATTCCCTTTGAAGCGTCCACATGGGTGACGGCGGCACCTGCCGCTGCGGCAGCCAGAGTCGCTCCGCCGGTATAGGCAAAGAGATTCAGGATTTTCGGCTGCCTTTCCGGATGGCGTTTCAGAGAATCCTGTATCAGTCCGGAAAACCAGTTCCAGTTGGCAGCCTGTTCCGGGAAAAGGCCGGTATGCTTAAAACTGAAGGGCTTCAGCCGGAAGGTGAGCGGGTGGGTAGAAGGCGGAAGGCCGGGCAGTATGTAAGAAACGGTCCATTCATCCGGCAGGTTAAAAAACTCCCACTCGCCGCCGCCTTTTGCGCTGCGGTGATAATGGGCATTTCTGCTGCTCCAGCCCTTATGCCTGCGGGGAGTATTCCATATGACCTGGGGATCCGGCCTCACCAGGATGTAATTTCCCCATCTCTCCAGCTTTTCGCCGCCGGAGGTGTCCAATACTTCATAATCCTTCCAGTTATCTGCAATCCACATGATGTTGTAGTTTCCTTTTCCTTATATTATAGTTACAGCTGCAATACCATTATAAAAAAAGAATAAGGGGCTGTAAAGCGTCCGAAAAGCTTTGCACGAAAAAAAATACAACATTTTAAAAAAAGTTCTTGCAAAAAAAGGAAATACCCATTATACTATCTATTGCTGTGGCATGATAGCTGTGAAACGTGAGGTTGCTGTTTATCAGCAATGGTAAGCAGGTTTTCCGTGGAGCGAATGTCAAGTTAGAAAACTGACGACAAGTCACTGTACAGTAATTAGGTCTGCATCAGGCAGAAACGACGTGTGATAGGCCGGACATCCGTAGAATGTTGCGTAAGGAGTCAGGACACACACGGGAGAGTGTACAGTCACCGCTTGTCGTACTAAAATGAAAATTTTTGATTTTCATTTCGTAAAAGTGCGAAAAGGAGGCGACTTTTTTTATGGCAAGTCAAGTAATGAGAATCACCCTGAAGGCATATGAGCACCAGCTGGTGGATGCATCTGCAAGCAAGATCATCGAAACTGTAAAGAAGACCGGTTCTGAGGTAAGCGGCCCTGTGCCCCTTCCTACAAAGAAAGAGGTCATCACAATCTTAAGAGCTGTACACAAGTACAAGGACTCCAGAGAGCAGTTTGAGCAGAGAACCCACAAGAGGCTGATCGATATCATTGCACCTACCCAGAAGACGGTGGATGCACTGCAGAGACTGGAAATGCCTGCAGGTGTTTACATTGACATTAAGATGAAGACAAAATAATCAGATCAAATAACCTCTACAGACGTAAGAACACTTCCCATGCCGAGTTGGGAAAAGGGAGAAATCCCTGTGGTTATGACGCAACGGTAACCGCGTGGTCCGCTATGTAGAAAGCCGAAAAGGCAGAAAGAGAGGAAAAATGAAGAAAGCAATTTTGGCAACAAAAGTCGGAATGACTCAA
>JAIDME010000048.1 GCA_029050705.1 Acetatifactor sp. | reverse complement strand
ATAAATGACTCCAACGGGAATCGAACCCGTGTTACCGCCGTGAAAGGGCGATGTCTTAACCGCTTGACCATGGAGCCTCGCTATATTGCCTTTTCCCGGTTGTTCCAAACTTCATTTATTCTATCATACAGTTGACGTATATGCAAGTACTTTTTGTATAACAGTTCAGCCATGCGGCAATTTATGAATGCATGGCTGAACTAATCAGCCGATCTTTATTTCTTCAGCTTAATGCGCTTCTCCGTCTCCTTGTCAAAGAGGTAAACATTTTCATAGGGAATCGCGAAGTCAAGCTTTGCATCGAGCTCCGGAGACTCATGAGGCTCCACCTTCAAAATGGTCTTGATGCCCTGAATGTCAACATATACATTCGTATTATCGCCCAGAAGCTCCGTGAGCTCCACCATACATGAAATCTTGTAGGCATTCTCCGGATTCCCGCTTCCCACAAGCTTTACTGCCTCGGGCCTGAATCCAAGAACTACTTCCTTGCCCTCATATTTTTCAAGAACGCTCTTGTCGGCAATCGCACTCAGATCGGCAATATTACCGTGTATATCCAGTTTTCCGCCCTTTAACGTTGCATGTATAAAGTTCATAGGCGGCTCTCCGATAAAGCCTGCCACAAACATATTCACAGGATTAAAATACAGGTCATAAGGTGTCCCCACCTGCTGAATGTACCCTTCCTTCATGACTACAATTCTATCCGCCATAGTCATGGCTTCCGTCTGGTCATGAGTCACATAAATCGTGGTTGCGCCTGTCTCACGGTGAATCTGCGTAATCTCGGAACGCATGGTAACCCTTTGTTTTGCATCCAGATTTGACAGCGGCTCATCCATGAGGAAAATATCAACCTTACGAATAATTGCTCGTCCCACCGCAACCCTCTGTCTCTGTCCGCCGGAAAGAGCACGGGGCTTCCTATCAAGGTAGTCTGTCAGTCCAAGGATACCTGCCGTCTTGTTAACTCTCTGCTCAATGACATCTTCATCAACGCCCTGAAGAGTAAGGCCGAAAGCCAGGTTATCATAAACCGACATATGAGGATAGAGGGCGTAACTCTGGAACACCATTGCCACACCACGATCACGGGGACCTTTCTCATTTGCTCTGGCTCCATCAATCAGGAAATCGCCTTTACTGATGTTCTCAAGTCCTGCAATCATACGCAGTGTTGTTGACTTGCCGCAGCCGGACGAACCAACGAACACAATAAACTCGCCCTTTTCAATCTCAAGATTGAAGTCATGAACCGCATGAAACCCGTTTGGATAAATTTTGTTGATTCCTCTCAATGTTAAATATGCCATAACTACGCTCCCACTTTTACATAATAGTTTCTATATCAAAAATTCCAATCACTCGGAAATTTCGTTCATCATGCGCCAATCATAGCTTCAGCTTATCAAGCGGAAAATAACTCCTAAGATAATCGCTGGTAGCGTTAACCATACGGACGAACATCTCTTTTGCGTCAGAGAGAGAAAGTCCCGAACACAGCGGCTGGTTTACAAATGCTTCAAATATCCGATCAAAATCACGGTACTTTATCCCGTAATAAGTATTTTCAATATTCTGTGCATTCCTGAGCACAAGTATGTTCACATCCTCCGGAAGCGGCTTCGCCACAATGGGCTTTACACTGTCACGGGAAAACACACAGTTTGTCTCAACCACGGACCCCAGAGGCATGCCCGCCATCTGCCCGGTATTCAGGGTATTAGCGTTAGAGACAACAGGCGGAACCAGCCCCAAAAGAGCCTTCATAAGCTCCACTACTTCCTCATCGCTCTTAACCACATCTATTTTTTCCTCACCATTTGCAATGCGGTGAGACTGGTTGATCTTATTGATTCTGTCCTGCTTCCGATAACTTACCGTAGTCAAATGATACAGCCACCGCTCGACATCAGCCTTGTCCTTAATATACCATGAATTATTCATGAACTCCACAAGATGCCTGTCTCCCGCCGCTGCAAGTACTCCAAAACGACGAAACAGATCCATTTTCACTTTATTTCCATAGCGGAAGGAATCCTCATGAAAATCATCAGGTTCAACACCCAAATGCTCGCAATATCCCTTCTCATAAAACCTGTCAATAAATTCCGGCAAAATCTCCAGCATATTGTGGCCGCTGTAATCTGCCTCTGTAATCCAGGTAAAATGATTTATCCCGCATGCATCAATCACAATCTCCCTGCGTGATGGCCGGGGCACTCCCAATATCTCCCGGGCAACGCAGCACAGAAACTCCTGTGCATGAAACACCTCATGACAGCAGCCGAAAGCCTTTATTTTAGGGAAAACGTCATATAGTGTCTTCGTACAGACAGTCATGGGATTTGTGAGATTGATCACCCAGGCATCAGGGCAATGAGCCTTGATCTCCCTGGCAAAGCCCTCATAAATCGGAACTGTCCGCATTGCGCGGAGTATGCCGCCCGGCCCTACCGTGTCACCCACGGACTGATAGATGCCGTATTCTTCCGGAAGATGAACATCACTTTCCATCTCGTCAAAGGTGCCCGGCAAAATAGAGCATGCAACGAAGTCCGCTCCCTCCAGCGCCTCACCGATTTCGGTATAAACTCTGTAATCCCACCGAGATACCGTGTTGGGCGATTGATTGATCACTCCGCCTATCCTCTGGTTCAACTCTGCGGCGGGAACATCAATGTCATACAGGGCAATTTCTCCGCTAAGTCCTTCTGCCAATGCCAGATCCGTCATAAATACTCTCGCCCATGCCTTGGAACCGCCGCCTAAATAAGCAATTTTAATTCTTCGCATAATTATTTTCCCGATACCTTTGCGTCTGCATCATGAAAAATCTTCACAATTGTGTTTCTAACGGTAATAAACAACATATCAAATCCCATATACATAAGTCCGAATAAAATCGGCTCCACAGGTACTGCAACCCTCTGTGCCGTCTCCGCATCACCTACCAGAAGCGTGTTGATGACATTGTAAGCCCATATGATACAATACAGCAAAACACCTGCGTAAACTACCTTCAGAAAA
>JAIDME010000479.1:1916-4094 GCA_029050705.1 Acetatifactor sp. | reverse complement strand
CTGGTGGCACGGATGCCACTAGGACGGAGGTTCACATTTCCACGGAGGAGGATTGGGCTGAGTTTGCAAAGAACTGTGAGCTGGATACCTGGTCGCTGGATAAATATGTGGTGCTGGACGGAGATATTGTATTATCGGAGAACTATGAAGCTGTCATTCCCGGCTTTGGAGGCATTTTTGAAGGAAACGGACACAAAATATCCAATCTGCGGATTGAGACTGTCGGTTCCGATACGGGGCTGTTCCGCTATATCAGAGAAGGGGCTGAGGTGCGCAACCTGTCCGTGTCAGGGAAGGTGCAGCCGGAGGGAAGTCAGAGCCGGGTGGGAATTCTGGCAGGAGTCAACTACGGAAGGATAAGGAACTGTTTCGTTTACGGAAGCGTTGCCGGAGACGAGTCAGTGGGCGGCATCGTCGGGGTCAACGAGGCGTCCGGTGAAATCCGGCAGTGCAGCTCCGCAGCCGTTGTTACGGGCAATCATAAGACAGGCGGTATATGCGGTGAGAACAGTGGTGTCCTGAATAATTGTACCAATTCCGGAAGCATCAATACTTACAGCAAGGAAATCACCTATGACCTGGATGACATCAATATGGAAAACCTGGAGAATCTGAGTGATATGTCCAATGTTGCGGCTCATACGGACACGGGAGGGATTGTCGGCTGCTCTCAGGGCAAGATATATTATTGCACCAACACAGGCACCGTGGGATATCAGCATGTGGGCTATAACACGGGTGGCATTGTCGGAAGGCTGCACCAGGGCTATGTGCAGAATTGCACCAATGACGGACAGATTTTCGGCAGGAAGGATGTTGGCGGAATTGTGGGACAGATGGAGCCTTTCCTGGAGGTGCAGTATCTGAATGACAAGCTTCAGGAGATTGACAGAGAGGCAAATCGCCTGATTGAACTGCTGGATCAGACCAATGATGATCTGCAGCGGTACGGCGGAGAAGTCACATCACTGGCCACAAGCGTGACAACAAGCCTGAATAATGCTTCTGACGCGGCAGGGTATCTGCTGGAAACTGCAGATTATCTCTGGTATGTCTATAATCAGGAGCTTACCGGTGTAAATACAGATATGCAGCGCCTGAACGCAGATTTAAAGGAACAGAGTGAAGCGGGAGGTAAAAAGGATTACACCATAGACCTGGGCGGCTCGGTCAGCGGAGGCGACCTGGGAGATGTCACCATCCAGGTGCCGGACAACACGGAGGGTTACCGCGCGGCCCTGCGCCGTTTCGGGGAAAGCGCCACCGGCCATGTGACCAATATTACAAATGTTAATGAAGAAAGACACAGCGGCATTTCGGAGAATCTTAATGTGTTGAACCGGGAGATGCAGGCTGCAGCAGACAATCTGCAGAAGTTTACAGAGGCGCTGGAAGAGGGAACAAGCCGGACGGGTGACAACATGGATGCGGTTATGGCTCAGGCGAAGGTGCTGCGCAGATCTATAAAAGAGCTGCGGGACGATTTATTCCGCTATGAAGGGATTACTGTGTCGGATACTTCGGATGAGGTGCCCGGCAGCGAATCCGGCACTCCCGGAGCTGAAGCCGGCAGTAGTATCGTTTCGGAGGACAATGGGGAATCCACCGCTGTCTACGATACCGAATCTTTTCAGCAGGGCAAGGTTACGCTGTGTGTAAACGATGGCAAGGTAGAGGCTGATGCCAACGTGGGCGGCATTGTGGGACAGATTGCCACGGAGTTTGATTTTGACCCGGAGGATGACATTTCCTTTTCCGGGGAGGAGAGCTTTAATATTGAACAGACCATCAAGGCGGTAGTCAGGGAGAGCCGCAATCAGGGCGAGGTTCTCGGAAAGAAGGACTATGTGGGCGGTATTGTGGGGAAAGCGGACTTTGGAGCCGTGATTTCCTGTGAGTCCTACGGAAGGGTGTCCAGCTCCGGAGGAAGCTATGTGGGAGGTATCACAGGCGCATCCAGCTATGCGGTCAGAAGCTGTTACTTTTTAGGAGAGCTGTCCGGCAGGAATTATGTGGGAGGTATTGCGGGAAGAGGCTGTGACATTTTCTACAGCTATGCCTGCCCCAGCCTGGAGATGACGGGGGAGTGCGGCGGCTCTGTGGCCGGTACACTGGCGAAGGATGGTATTCTCTCGGGAAATTATTATGTGAGTGGAAATATTCCCGGCGTCGATTCCG
>JAIDME010000479.1:0-1906 GCA_029050705.1 Acetatifactor sp. | reverse complement strand
TCGATTCCGTGGGCTATGAAGGCGGTGCCACACCTGCAGCTTATGACATTTTCTGCAATATGGAAGGTGTGCCGGAAGAATTCAGGGAATTTTCGATTCGATTTGTGGCGGATGGCCGGGAGGTGGCGGATGTTACATACAGGTATGATGAGGAGCCGGATCTGTCCCAGGTGAGCCGGACGCCGCCGGAGAAGGAAGGATATTACGGTATCTGGCCTGAGGTTGACCTGGGAAGTATCCGGGGCAGAGCGGTTGTGGAGGCCCTGTATTTACCCTGGGTGTCTTCTTTGGCCAGTGCGGAGACCGACGAAAACGGAAAACCTCTTGTGCTTGTGCAGGGACAGTTTCTGCAGGGAGCGGAGATTGTTTTGACGGAAACTGCGGAAGGAAGACAGCTTTCTGTTCGTAACGGCGACGGAAAGGGTTCTGCGGCGGAGGAATACAAGGGCCGGATCACGGTGCGGGTGCTCTGTGAAGATACGGAAATTGCGGCCGCAGAGCTGTATGTGAACGGAAGCTATGCGGCGGTAGAGACCACTGCCATAGGAAGCTATCTTGAGTTTCAAATGGAGAGTTCCGGAATCTTCAGGGTGACTGCTGTGCAGAAGGACAACAGCAGGGTTATTGCAATCATAGCCGCTGTGTCAGCGGCAGTCATGGTCATGATCGTTATTATTGTGGCTGTAAAGGCTGTTAAAGGGCGTAAGGCTAAGAAGGGCAAAGGCGGCAAAAGAGATAGGGACGGCAAAGAAGGTAAGGACGGCAAAGAAGGTAAGGACGGCAAAGAAGGTAAGGACGGCATTAGAAGTTAGAACAGCAAAGAATGCAAGCGAGAGAAAAGCAAGAAGGAGAAGTAAGAAAGAGAAGTAAGAAAGAGAAGTAAGAAAGAGAAGTAAGAAAGGCAGGAGGCGTAGAGGACAATGGGAAAACGAAAAGATGATGCTGCGATACGGGCCGTGATCTTTGATCTGGACGGCACATTGATTGATACGGAAAAATATTACCGTATTTTCTGGCCCAGGGCACTGGCTGAGTTCGGATATCACATGACGGACAGCCAGGCTCTGTCCATGCGCAGTCTGGGAAGACCTTTCGCTCCGGCACGGCTGAAGGAGTGGTTCGGGGAGGAGTTGGATTATCTGAAAGTACGGCAGAGGAGAAAGGAAATGATGGAGGAATGCCTGGACAGGGAGGGCATTCAGCGGAAGCCGGGAGCGCCGGAACTGCTGGGGCGGCTTAAGAAAGACGGCATCATAACGGCGATTGCCACTGCCACTGACCTGGAGCGGACGGACAAATATCTGAAAATGACCGGACTGGCAGGCTGCTTTGACAAGATAATCAGCGCCACTATGGTGACGGAGGGGAAGCCCTCTCCTCACGTTTATCTCTACGCCTGTGAGCAGCTGGGATTAAAGCCGGAGGAGTGCATGGCAGTAGAGGATTCTCCGAACGGAGTACTGTCTGCATACAGGGCTGGCTGTAAGGTAGTTATGGTGCCGGATCAGACGAAAGCCGACGAGGAACTGAAGCAATATCTGTATGCCGTCGCCAACACCCTGGAGGAGGTATATCATCAGGGGAAGTTCATATTTGAGGGCTGCTTTTGCGACTGATATTAAAAAGATATGAGAAATTGAATCTATGGAGGTGGTAGTATGAACCGTATATTAAATGAAATCAAAAAAATAGTTGACAGTAATATAAAATTGTATTTGCCTCATGTAAAAACCGATGATTTAGAAAATGGCGGAGCAATATATTACATGAATGGAAAAGACGGAACGGAATTTGATTGGTATGTTAATGATAAGCTGCCGCCGTTTATGGTGTTTTATAATGATGAAGCTAATTTAGGGGCAATTAAGTTATTACTTTATAACGATGGAGGAATAGTAGTATATAT
>JAIDME010000478.1 GCA_029050705.1 Acetatifactor sp. | reverse complement strand
CTGACATTTAAGAGTACTTATGGGATTCCGCTGGAAAAGATTGCACTGATTCCGACGGTATTCTACCTGACACAGTTGCTGATAGATTTTGCTGCCACAAAATTTGTGGACAGGATAGGTTACCGGATTTGCGTGGTAGTTTCTCAGGTAGTGTCAGCAGCAGGACTCATGCTGCTGGCAGTCCTTCCCGAACTGTTCCCCAACCCATTTACAGGAATTCTGATTGCAGTAATATTCTATGCCATGGGCAGTGGTCTGATTGAGGTTTTGGTAAGCCCTATCGTTGAGGCGTGTCCTTTTGAAAACAAAGATGGCATGATGAGCCTGCTGCACTCTTTTTACTGTTGGGGAGCTGTAGGAGTGATCTTTGGTTCGACACTGTTCTTTACGGCATTTGGCGTGGCAAACTGGCGGATACTTACGGTGATTTGGGCACTGGTGCCGCTATATAACACGTTTAATTTTATCGTTTGCCCTATAGAGCGGTTGGTGGAAGAGGGCAAGGGTATGCGTATCAGTAAGCTATTTCGATTGCCGCTGTTTTGGCTGCTTGTGTTGCTTATGGTATGTTCCGGGGCGTCTGAAGCATCCATGGCTCAGTGGGCATCTGCATTTACCGAGTCAGCAATGGGCGTCTCTAAAACTGTCGGTGACCTTGCAGGACCTTGCTTATTTGCGGTGCTTATGGGCATATCCCGCGTATTCTATGGCAGGATGAGTGAGAAACTTGATCTGGCGAAAACCATGCTGGTGTGTGGCGCATTGTGCATAAGCTGCTATCTGCTGGCCTCCTTGTCCTCTTTGCCGATCATAGGGTTGGCAGGCTGCGCACTATGCGGCATTTCGGTAGGTATCATGTGGCCGGGTACTATCAGTATCTCTGCGCAGAAGTGTCCCATGGGAGGCACGGCCATGTTTGCATTTTTGGCTTTGGCCGGAGATCTGGGAGCTACGGTGGGGCCGTCAATGGTAGGACGCTTTTCCGGCATGGCCGGCGGCGATCTTAAGATTGGCCTGCTCTTTGCCGCTATATTCCCCGTAGTATTAATCTTCGTATTATTTGTTCTGAAAAGAATGGTAGAAAATCCGATAAATAAGTGATAGTGATTGAATGTCAATGGGAATCTTCTGCATATATTATGCTCATTTATCTGTCCTTTCGTTTGGGTTTTAAGAAAGCATTTCAATCAGTTTACCATGTCATGTATGTTTTGTGTTATAATGTATTATGAGATGGCAGAAAAATCTAAATGAGCAATATCTATATATAAAATGGAATTGGAAAGGATATATAATGTTCGATTTTATAACAAACAAAATTGATTTTTCGGACGAAGAGGAATATGAATTTATACATAATCAAATCAGTTCAACGCTCCAGGTTGTCTTAAACAATGAGAAGTATACATTAGAACAAATGGAAAAATTATTGTTTACCGTACAGTCATGGATACAGCCTTTTATTTTGCATATATTAAGTTTTGCAAGTTTGAATTCCTTTTTCGAATTAAAGAATGCATATGATCAAGTTAAAAAAAGTTGGAAAGAGGCTGTCGAACGACCATATTTTCAACTGGAAATGTATTGTGAAAAGTGTAATCAAATCGGATGTATCATAGATAGTCATGATGATCCTGAGTATCTTGATTCCATACATTTTTCACAAGAAGAAGCAGAGTTACTAAGCGAAGACTATTTTTCTGAATTAAAAGGAAAAGACTTCTTAAGTCGTGCAATCGCTTGCTATAGCTATTCAATCTTTGAAGCTTACTACAATTTCTTAAATTATTTTAGGAGCGAAAAAGATAGAAATCGTGCTATAAAAAATTGTTTATCTCAAATCGACAATATTCTTTTTAATATTTTGTGGTGGCTTGATTGTGATTTAGGAAATTACACAGAAAATTCGTATTTCGTTAAAGCTGTTAATGAACTTTTAGCTTTTTCGGTTGAAGGAGAGGATGTAAGGCGTGAAAGAAGAGTATAAAGAAGGACATATTCCGGGTGTGATTTGTGTGCCGAATGAAACAATCGGAGAAGATGATATAGCAGAGCTGCCGGTAAAAGAGCAGGTTATTTTGGTATATTGCCGAAGCGGAAGACGAAG
>JAIDME010000477.1 GCA_029050705.1 Acetatifactor sp. | reverse complement strand
CGCATCATACCCTCGATACCCTGGGTATTGCCGCCGCAAGCGTTCCCCGCCTTCTGATAGCAGTCCAGCACGTCGGAGTCCTCGATATTGCGGAAATCCATGGTCATTGCCTTGCGGTTTTTCTCCACCATCATCCGGAAGCGTACAGGGATAAAATATGACCATTTGCTGTAATACCATGTATTCAGCATGGTGAATATGATTTGCACCGCGGTGACCAGCGCCGTGATCCAAAGCAGACTTTCCCAATCTTTTTCGCCGGTTATCATATCGATGATAAATTTCGAGATGAATGTCCAGAGATAATTCATCATGGGTGCACAGATGATCCCTATGGGGATAAGCAGCTTAAAAATCGGACCATATCTGAACATATTCCCCATTATGTAGCGGATGTTGCTGAGCAGTCCGTATTCCCTGTGCAGGGGATTTTGCGGTTCCTCGCTTTTTTTTCCGGTCTTCGTAAATATCTTTTTCAAAATCATCCTCCTGCATTTGATTTTCAAGCCATGGATAGCCAGGTATAATGCATCGCAAAGCGATGGCAAGAAAGCGCAAGCTGGCTTGAATTCTGCGACAACAGAATCATTATACCATACGGCATTGAAACTGCAAGAGCAGTCGCGGAAACTCAAGACATAATTGAGTAAGTTGAAATGCAAAAGCAATATCTGATAATTAGTCAGCAAGTGATGGGAAGATGTATATCAGCTGAGGTGATAAGCTGATAACATACATATATAAACCGTGAAACTGTCTGATGTTTCGGAGAATGTTAATAAGGAGGATTCTGACTATGGAATATGTTTATGAGATGCCCGGTGAAATGCTGAAGGAAACGGCACAGCAGGGTGAGGTAAGGCGGTTTACCTACGACACACAGACCTACGACAAAGACGGCAGCCGTCCGCTGCAAAAGGGGGCATGGGTGTACCTGCCTTTTGGCTACAGCGCGGACAATCAATATAATATTCTGTATCTTCTGCACGGAGGCGGGGTAAACGAGGACTGGTGGTTTAAAATGTTCCCCGACACGGTAAAGATACTGGACAACATGATAGCCGGTAAAATCTGTGAGCCCTGCATTATTGTGGCTCCCACCTACTACCGGGGAGAAGAGGAAGCGGACAGGAACGCAGAGTATATCACCGAGCATTTCCATTATGAGCTCCGCCGGGATCTGATTCCTGCCGTGGAGTCGGCATTTTCCACCTATGCCGGCGGGGACGTATCAGAGGAAAACCTTGTAAGGACACGGACACATCGCGCCTTTGCCGGTCTTTCCCTGGGATCAATGACCACATACAGGGCGGCCTTTTACAATAATTTCGATCTGTTTTCCTGGTACGGGCCTTTTTCGGGCTGCTGCGGACCTCACGGAAATCATGATACGGAAGTGGAGCGTATTCAGAAAACCCTGGCGGACGGTGAGAGCAAAGGGCTG
The DNA here is from genome assembly GCA_029050705.1 of Acetatifactor sp. Lineage (GTDB taxonomy): Bacteria > Bacillota > Clostridia > Lachnospirales > Lachnospiraceae > Acetatifactor. Next base: position 3,149 of record JAIDME010000477.1, on the reverse strand, counting down.
CAGCTGGATTACATGTTCTGCTGCAGCGGAGATCAGGATATCGCCTATGCGGAGCATAAGGATATCATGGACAGGGTGTCGGCGGCTTGCCCGCAGCTCGTACAGGGCAAAAACTATGACTTTTTCACCATTTCCGGCGGCGTTCATGATATGAAGGCTTGGCAGCTTCATCTGTACCATGCCCTGCAGGTATTTTTCTGTTGAAGCCATTTCCGGAGGGCGGGAAATCATCACCCGACATTATTTCCCGGTCAGATTGCACCCAAACCGGGATAGGAAACAGACTAAGGAGGATTGCAATGGAAGAAAATAAGATTTTACTGGCACCGGCCGGAAGTGCGGAGTTCCGTAATCAGGTGGATTTCTGTGTGGGAACCGGCCGGATGGGGCTGGCGCTGCACCGGGAATACTTTGAGCAGCTGAAGCTGGTACAGGAGGAGATTGGTTTTAAACATATCAGGGGGCATGGCCTGTTCTGTGACGATATGGCTATCTATCAGGAGAATGGGGACGGCACAGCAGAGTACAATTTCACTTACCTGGACAGAGTCATGGACAGCTATCTGGAGCTGGGGCTGAGGCCTTTTCTGGAGCTGGGCTTTATGCCGGAGAAAATGGCCAGCGGAAAGCAGACCATATTTTACTGGAAGGGAAATACCACGCCCCCCGCGTCTTACGAGGCATGGACGGAGCTGGTGAAGGCGACACTGGAGCATCTGTGCGGACGCTATGGGCGGGAGGAAGTGGTGACCTGGCCCGTGGAAGTATGGAATGAGCCGAATCTGCCGGGCTTCTGGGAGCATGCGGACATGCAGGAGTATTTTAAGCTCTTCCGCCGGACCTTTACCGCGGTGAAGGAAGTGGATGAGCGTTTCCGGGTAGGCGGCCCGGCAGTCTGCGGAGGCAGCGATGAGAAGTGGATCAGGGCGTTTCTGGAGTATTGCCGTGACAATGAGCTTACACCGGATTTTGTCACCAGACATCACTATACTACAGAGCTGCCGGAAGACGTGGGACATTACGGCTATCCGGAGCTGATGCAGGCGGAGGATGGCTTTGCAAATCTGCACACTACGCGGGAGATCATAGACAGCTTTCCCGCATATAAGGGCAAGGAAATCCACATTACGGAGTTTAATACCTCCTATATTCCCAATGCGCCGCTGCATGACACCAACCAGAATGCAGCTTACATAGCCCATCAGCTTTCCCGGCTGGGAGAGGACAACGAATCCTATTCCTACTGGACCTTCGGGGATGTATTTGAGGAGCAGGGCGTTCCCTTTACTCCCTTCCACGGAGGCTTCGGCCTGGTGGCAAACGGCTGTATTCCCAAGCCCACCTTCTGGAGTTTTGTCTTCTTCAAAAAGCTGAAGGAGGGAAAGGGACACTGCATCCTGCGGAATGACCGGGCGGTGGTGATGAGCATGGATGACGGCAGCTACCGGGGAGTGGTATGGAACAAGACCAACAGACGTAAGGGAGAGCATTATCTGCTGACGCTGGAAATGCAGGATAAAAGAGAGGGCTGCCTTCTCACGAAAACGGTGGACGAGGAGCGCTGCAATCCGCTGAAGGTGTGGCATGACATGGGAGAACCGGCCAATCTCACCCGTGAGGAGCAGAAGCTTCTTCAGAGTGCGGCTCGTCCGTTCGTGGAGACCAGGCGGGTGAAGCCGAAGAACGGCGGAATGGAGATATCTTTCCCCGTGAAGGAAAACGGCGTGATCTATTTTGAGTGGAAACCCGGGGAGATTGCTTCGGACAGAGGGTATTCCTACGGGCGCGCCATGCAGTATCCGGACATCAACCCCGTGACGAGGCTGGATTATCCGGATCCCGACATCATCCGGGTGGAAGATACTTACTATATGGTGAGCACCACCATGCATTTTATGCCCGGCTGTGAGATCCTTCGCTCTTATGACCTGCGGAACTGGGAGCATCTGTCCTATGTGTACGACAGGCTGGACGGCACGCCGGCCCAGAGGCTGGAGGGAGAGGAGAATATCTACGGCAAGGGCATGTGGGCCGCATCCCTGCGGTATCATAAGGGCACCTACTATGTATGCTTTGTGGCAAATGATACCCACAAGACGTATCTGTACACCGCAAAGCAGCCGGAGGGGCCATGGGAGAAGCACTTTATAGAAGGCTTTTACCATGACTGTTCCCTGCTTTTCGACGACGACGGGAAGAATTACATCGTCTACGGAAACCGGGAAGTCTGGCTGACCCAGCTTAAAGGTGACTTAAGCGGCCCTCTGGAGGGAGGACTTCACCGGGTTCTTGTGAATGATAAGGATAACCCTAACCTGGGATATGAGGGAAGCCATCTGTACAAGATCGGCGGGAAATATTATCTCTTCCTGATCCACTCCAGACCGGACCGCTGGAGAAGAACGCAAAGCTGTTTCGCGGCGGACTCGCTGGAAGGAGAATTTGTGGGCGGCGATGTTCTTGACGACGACAGGGGACTGGGAGACAGCGGCGTGGCTCAGGGGCCCATCGTGGATACTCCGGACGGGAAATGGTATGCAGTACAATTTCAGGACAGCGGAGCAGTGGGGCGGATTCCTTGCCTGATGCCTGTGACCTGGCGGGACGATTACCCTGTCTTCGGAAATGATGGAGTGATCCCGGAGGAATTTCCGGTGGAGAGTACAAGGCCGGGATATGTTTACGCGCCCCTTGTGGGAAGCGATGATTTTAAGGGAGAGCTGAAGACGCACTGGCAGTTTAACCATGAGCCGGATCCTGCCCTGATCAGTCATGATATAGAAGCCGGGACCTGGCAGGTGCGCACAGACAAGGTATGCGGCTCTCTGCTGCAGGCAAGGAATATGCTGACCCAGAGAATGCTGTGGCCGGGCTGTGCCGCGGAGGTCACAGTAGACGGCAGTGGATTAAAGGAAGGGGATTTCGCGGGCCTGTGCGCTCTGCAGGGCTGTTTCGGATTTGTGGGACTGACCCGCAGAAACGGCGAGCTGCTTATGGTGGTCAGGACCGTGGAGCCGGAAGAGGTCAGGAAGATGCCGCCGGAGAACAGACCGGAACAGGAGTGGGCCGCTGTGACCGTGGAGGAGAAGCCCTTTGTCCTGCAACTGGAAGCTGAGTTCTCCCGGGGAAGGGATGTATGCTCTTTCTGG
>JAIDME010000476.1 GCA_029050705.1 Acetatifactor sp. | reverse complement strand
TATTTCTACACGCGTACGATCGTCGGCAGCGTCAGATTTTTATATGAGATTATCACAGGAGTCGTAAGATAATCCATATCCTTGTCGACATAACGGACCAGCAAAGCCGCCAAACTGAAAAAGATACCCACACAAACACAGACAATCGGATTTTCAAACATTTTCTTTTTCAAACCGGCCACCGCCCAGGACTGAGGCTTATGACAATGAGGACACTCATCCGGAAAATCTGTGGGAATAATCTGCTTTTCCGTAACACTCTGGTGGATTTCCTTCATCTTTTTGACCAGATTCTTATGCGCGTTCTCGCGCACTCTATCCTCCTCAGCATCATTCAGCTGCTTACGGTAATTCCTTTCCTCGGCTTCCCCCGTTACGGTCACCTTTCGCGGTCCGCTCTCCTGCCCGCATTGCTCGCACCGGAAAGAATACGCCAGATTCACACTCTCTGTTCTTGTATGCACGTAATAACTGTTAGCCATTATGTATATCCTCCATGTAAATTATTAATTTTAATTATATTTTAACATTTCATTTGCATCTGTCAATCCATTTCATGATATGAAATGTATACTGCAACTTTTTCATTGCGGAAAGCCTGCACATAACCATTTTGCCGCATAAAGTTTAATATCAGCTGGTATTTTATATCCGACTCCACCAGCTCGGCAACTCTGGCGCTCACTCCGGCCTCTGCCAGCGCCCCTTCGCCGCCTTCCTCATACAGCGCCGCCACATTCTCCAGTATGATCACCGGCGTCTCACCGTTCAGCTCTCTCATATCCTCCTCCATAGCCGCATAGCTGTAGGAATCCAGATTTATCCAGGGATTAAATGCCGCAGGCATCTGCAGGTAAAAGGACAAAGAGGGAATTGCCAGAGTACGAGGCGTCCCATACAATATGACTTCCTGACCCTGCAGCCCGTTTTCATTGACCCAGGCGCTGATGGAACTCATCCACTCCGCCTTTTCAGCAGACATCTTCACATTTTTCAGAACCTCATTATTTTCCACACCGGCGCTGATATCCCGCACTCCGGTCGCCTCTGCAAAAGCAAATTTCAGTCCGAATCCGGCAAACTGGAAGCAGCACAGGAGCAAAAAGACGGACAAAATACACTTTATGGGGAATACAGAAATCGTAACGCATGCTATTTTTTTATCCTTACACTCCTTCAGAAAGCTCCAACACGCCTGCAACGTGTATGGTGCAGCGATAAACAGGTTGTTGATGCTGGGATAGGTTCTGTTATTGCTGCCGATAGAAGTCAGAATAATAACCAGAATCAGCATACCTCCCACCAGCCTGTCTTCCTTCCTGCTTCGGGGATGAAATATCCGGACTGCCGCTATGAACAGCGTCAGCATCAGAAACAGAATTGCAGGCCTGTACATGGATTCGTAGACACAAAAATCCAGAGTACAGAAAGGGGCTCTTAATCCTTCTGCATCTTTTCTAAAGTAGAGCCACCCTGCCATAACAATACTCAAAACAATGCAGACTGCCTTCACCCCGCGCTGACAAACGGCAGCGGCTTTCCCCTTTACCAGTCCCACCGGCACGGACAGCACCATTCCCGCTGCCAGGAAAACGCCCATGCGGATTACCCAGTACAGGTTCCCCGTATAATCATTCAGCATATGGATTATCATGGATGAAGCCTTATAGTCCGTGGCGATGCCAGTCATGGCAAACAGGCTGGAAATTCCTTTGACATATTCACCAAGGCCATATCGGATGTGAATGCAGCCGAACAATACCGCCAGTGTTGCCAAATATCCCAGCAGACACCAGCCTGTATGCCGCAGGATTTTCTTCAGGAATCCCTCCTGCTGTACTCCGCTGCCTTGACTCTCCTCCCGGGCACACAGGAAGTCAAAGACCCATACTGCCAGTATCATTGCTGCTTCGGGAAGATTGGAAAACCTTACCAGCACATTAGTCCCAAGGCAGACTCCTGCCCCAATCAGATATTCCTTTCTGTCTTTTGTTAAGCCGAAATATAATAAAATAAAGCACCCGAGAAACAGTACATAAGTCATATAATTGTACAGAAGTGCCGTTGGGCACCAGCACAGACTGATTGCCGCCATCTCGCCCAAAAATGCAATCCATGGGCGAATCCGAAGCTTTTGGGTGCAGAACCAGTATCCCGCAAGTGCCAGAAGGCTGACAAACAACCCCGTGTAGATATTCATCCCCACAAGCGTTCCTCCGTTTGGCAGCCTGGTAAGCAGATACCCTGCACCATTGGAAAGCCAAGTGGAAAACAACCACATGGGGTCCATATGATCCGTTCCCATGTAGGTAAAATTTGCGTAATTGTAGCCTGTATCCATAAGATCCAGCCCCCAGTGCACATGCCGCAGCGGGTAAAACGCCAGAATGACGATAAACAGATTCTCTGCCATACTTTTTATCATTGCAGAGCGGCTGCCTCCGGCTTTTCTTTCAAGCTGTTCTCTCATAATGTCATGATGCCTCCCTGAATAAACTGTCTGCGTTCTCTATCTTTCCCACCAGTTTCCTGTAAACTTTCAGCCTGCACAGCAGACCATGAATCCCTTTCATCAGCCCTGCCCGAAGCATATCCACCAGAATGCCGATTACAAACACGCCAAGCACTGCCAGAAGCGTCCAAAGCAACAGTTCTCCCACGTTAGAGACCCTGTCTGCTCCAAACCAGTTCTGCCAGGTATACCGCAGCCCCAAATTTTCATGCAGCAGATATACTCCCAGCGTATAGGGCGCAATCGTATTGATAACACGTGCTATTTTGCCTTTTATCGCAGTCTGCGCAAAGGCTCCAAACAAACCAATTGCCGCTAAGAACGGAAAGATATGATTGTACTCCATGCACATGCCCGTCATCCTGCCCAGACTGCCGGTACGGACAAATACAAACCGCAGTGCCATAGTACCGGTAAATGCAAGAAGACAGCAGACCACATACAGGCACGCCGCCCTCCTCCGCTTTTCCAGAAATACCACTCCAAACCTTCGAATATAAGCCGCCGTCAAAAACACGCAGAGATACCACAGACAGTCATAGCCCTTCGTATCCTTTTCCAGCCGCAGGGGCAGAATACTTTTAAGAACACAGAAGGTAATGAGCAGAAGTGCCAGTGCAATCTGCATCTGCCGCTTTGTCATCCGTTTTACCGCCGCCCCTGTAAAAGGCAGGATCAGATACAGGAAAACGTATGCTGTCAGAAACCAGTAATGCTCCATAGATACAGGGAACATCAAGGTCAGGAAATAATGGATGTCCACAGGTGTCTCTTTGATAATTCCCGTAGCCGCCCCAAGAATCCCGAATACAACAGAATACAGCCAGACCTGCATCAGAAGCTGAAGCAGGCGGCTTAATTTAAAAGAAGAGGTACATAAAAAATAACCGCTGATAAGCATGTATACGTTGACTGCCACAATGCAGAACGCCTCCAGGAACCAGGCCGCCGCTCCTACACTGTCAAAACTTTCCGGGCTGCTGTCGGTCAAATCCGCCAATAACCTGCCCTTTCCCAAATAATGCAGCACAATCACCATCATCATTGCAACACAGCGCAGCAATTCCAGGTTTGCCATACGTTTTTTCTCGGACATGAAATTCCTCCTGATGAAGCTATATCTCTATATTAAGCTTATTTTCCGAAATTTCAAGTTCTTTTTCCTTAAATCTGCCGTCAGGACAGGCGTTCAGCGGGCCGACTCCGATAAATCAAGTCTCCGCACCGCATCCCGAACCTTCAGCACGAAGGACGGGGAAACAGACAGTTCGTCAATTCCCATCCGCAGGAACGTTTCGGTGAGCGTGGTGTCCGCCCCCAGTTCGCCGCATATTCCAATCCACGCACCGTACCTGTGAGCGCTCTTCGCGCTCATCTCGATCAGGCGCAAAACAGCCTCATGATGGGTGTCTGCAAACTGCTCGATGTCGGGATTTTGTCTGTCGCAGGCCAGGGTGTACTGGGTTAAATCGTTGGTCCCGACGCTGAAAAAGTCAACCATGGGAGCCAGCCTGTCGCTTATTATGGCGGCGGCAGGCGTTTCAATCATAATACCGATTTCCACGTTTTCGGAAAATGCGATGCCAAGCTTCCGGAACTCCTCCTTTACTTCAGTACAGATTTCCAGAATTCTTTCAAGCTCCGAAACACTTGTGATCATGGGAAACATAATGCCCAGATTTCCGAAGACAGAGGCTCTGTAAAGCGCCCGAAGCTGGGTTTTAAAGATCTCCGGGCGCATCAGGCAAATGCGGATTGCCCGAAATCCCAACGCAGGATTTCTCTCCTCTTTTAGGTTGAAATAATCCGCTTTTTTATCTGCACCTATGTCCAGCGTACGGATAATGACTTTCTTCCCCTCCATACTTTCCAGTATCTTCCTGTATGCGGTAAACTGCTGTTCTTCAGTAGGATAGTCACTGCTTTCCAGATATAGAAATTCGCTGCGGAAAAGCCCTATCCCGTCTGCATCGTTTGCCAGCACCCTGTCGATATCACTTACGCTTCCGATATTAGCATTAATCTTTATTTTCCGCCCGTCAAGCGTCACATTTTCTTTTCCCTTAAGCTCCTGCAGCAGACGTTTTTTCTCCGTATCCCCTCGCTGTTTTTCAAGAAACTTCGCGCGAGTTTCCTCGTCAGGATTTACAAAGATTTCGCCTGTGCCGCCGTCCACGATTGCTTCGTCGCCGTTCCTGACCGCATCCATGAATTTTCCGCCAACGCCGATAACCGCCGGAATATTCATACTCCGGGCAAGGATTGCCGTATGGGAATTAACCGACCCAAAAGCTGTCACCAGAGCCAGAATCTTATCCCCGTCAAGGGCTGCCGTCTCGCTGGGTGTCAGGTCAGCGACACAAAGAATCACCTTCCCACGGGAATCCGTTCCCGTGAAATCCGTTCCCGTGAAATCCGTTCCCGTGGAATCCGTTCCCGTGGAATCCGTTCCCGTGGAATCCGTTCCCGTGCAGGATTTCCCCCGAAGAATGCCGACTAAGCGGCCGGAAACATCCCTGACATCTGCCGCCCGCGCCATCATATATTCGTCATCCATAGCTGAAAACATCTCCGCAAAATTATCTGCGGTGACGGCAGTCGCATATTCCGCGTTGACACCCTGGTCTTCGATGATACGGTAAACCGAATCATTATAATCTTCATCTGCCAGCATCATCTGCTGTGCCCGGAAAATCGCCGCACCATCCTCACCGGCTTTTCTGAGAGTTTCATGATAAAGCTCCTCCAGCTGCCGGGCCGCCTGTGCCTTCGCCTTTTCAAAGCGCTCTCTTTCCCTCACTGTATCCGTCACTGAAACGCGCTCCACCGCAGTATTGTCTTTCCGAAACAGCAGGATCCTGCCCAAAGCCATCGCATTATATACACCTTTGCCACGAAACCTCTGTATCATTCTCACCTCTCATTCGGATAATACAACGAACCTGCATCGAAACAACATCACAGCTGCTTCAGCAGTTCAAAAATCTCATCCTTTTTTGCCAGTCCGTCGGAGAATGCCGTAGCGCCCCCGGCAGCCGTACCCAGCTTCAGCGCATATTCACAGTCGCCGCTCTCGAAACCGGCAATAAATCCGGCCACCATGGAGTCCCCCGCTCCCACCGAATTTCTCACCGTGCCGCAGCATGCCCCGCACCTGTGGACCTCCCCCCGTTCGTCCAACAGGACAGCACCGTCGCCTGCCATGGAAATAAGCACATTCAAAGCCCCCAACTCACGAAGTTTTTCCGCATAAAAGATGATCTCATCATCCGTCTCGGGATTCACGCCGAACATCTCACCCAGCTCCTGTTTGTTTGGTTTGATCAGAAAAGGCCTGTACTTAAGCACATTCAGCAGCAGATCCTTAGTGGCATCAACCACTGTTTTGATGTTCCTGTGGGACAAACGGGCGAGTATCTTCTCATAAATATCAACCGGCAGCGTACCCGGAATGCTTCCCGCCAGCACCAGAATATCCCCATCCCGCAATGCATCCAGCTTTTCGTACAGCCTGTTTACTGCTTCCGCCGGAATCCGGGGGCCCTGACCATTGATCTCCGTCTCCACCCCGGACCGGATCTTCACATTGATGCGCGAGCAGCCCTCCTCAAGCTCCACAAAATCCGTTTCAATTCCCATGGAATTCACGCCGTCCCTGATAGCCCTGCCCGTGAATCCCGCCACAAAGCCCAGGGCCTTCGACGGAATACCAAGCTCTGCCAGCACAGCGGAAACATTTATCCCCTTGCCGCCGAAAAACAGTTTCTCAGATTCAGAACGGTTTATACTGCCCGTCTTCAATTCGTTCATTCGGACAAAATAGTCAATCGCGGGATTGAACGTTACCGTATAGACCATTACAGTACCTCCCTTACAAACGCCGCCACCGAACCGATATAATTTTCTTTTTCCGCCAGGGCCGAGTAGAGAATTCTCCCCCCATCATACCTGGCGTCATATTTTCTACAGTCGGCGATCAGTTTTTCCCGGATGTCTGAGTCCCGGAACAAACTTCCGAACAGAAGTACCCGGTTGGGTGCCAGTATGGTCATGGAATTGACGATCACCCTGGCAAACAGGTCAATGGCCTCCTCAAAAGCCTGCCCCCTGCCTTCCGCTGCTGCCCGCCGATAGACATCTCCGAACTCTTCCGGCGCAAAAGGGATCTCTCTGGACAGGGCCTGATAAGACACCTTTGTTTCCAGACAGCCCCGCCTTCCGCAGCCGCAGAGCCTTCCGTCCCTCTCAACGATATAATGTCCCAGCTCCGCCGCCTTCCCGTGACGCCCTTCATACAACTGATCGTCAATGACAATCGCGCTTCCCACGCCGGGCCCCCATTTAATGATCAGCAGATTGTCATATTCCCTCCCCATGCCGTACAGCAGCTCCGCCATGGCAAAGGCATTCACATTATTCTCCAGCAACACCGGCAATCCCAGTTTGTCTTTCAGCACGTCGCAGACCGCAACCTCCCGATTCCACACATTATATGCCCGGACACTGACTCCTCTTTCTCTGTCTACCACACCGGGCACGGCAACACTGACTCCTGCCAGCTTTGGAGCTACCTGATGCTGTCTCTCCCTCATTTCATTGCACAAATCTGCAAGCTGAGCCAAAAATATCTCCGGCTCAACCTGCAGATTTGTAACCACAGTCTGCTGCTCCAGACACCGGCCCCGCATATTGGAAACTGAAAGGAAGGTGTCTTCAGATTCAATATTGATCGTAATTATATAATAACAATCGTAATTTATATCTACAAGTACCTTTTTTCTTCCCGCCCCCGTAGACTGCATGTCAATGCCCAATTCCAACAACAGTCCCTTCTCCAGGAGTTCACTGCACAGCAAAGTCACCGCAGCCGGAGTCAGCCCCGTTATATCCGCAATATCCTTTCTGGACATAGCTCCCCGCTGGGCAATGCAATTTAATATAGAAGAGATATTTCTCTTTTTCACCTGAACCATGTTCATTCCTAATATCTGCATACTTCTATATTAAGCATATTTCCCAAAATTACAAGTTCTTTTTCCACATCTCCGTAAATTACAACAAAGTGAGGCTCCCAGCCGTCCAGCACGCTCTGTTCCACAATGCCTGCGGCATCGTGCGCCATCCTTACCACCACAGAAGTACCCTCAAACTGTTTGGGTTTGTCCAGCGCCTCTCCGCCCGCCAGGAAAAAGCGGAAGGAACCGTCGGCTTTCCTCCCGATCCGAAACACCGTCACCGCCTCCGCGGCCCGGCAGCCGAAATCCAGAGTGGGACCGATTTTCCGGTTGCAGTGCACGCCCACCTTTGCTCCGGTGTCTGTTCTTGCCAGTGAACATGCGGCTGTCCCGCAGTGCCAGAAGGTTATGGTGTTTTCCTTCTCGTCCATAGATACCGGGTCTCCGAAAAACACAGGTATTCCTGTCAATTCCATACCCAGATACATGGACAGGGCACCGTAAGCATCCGCTTCACAGCTGGCCGCAACCCCCAGGTCATTGAGCATGGCCAGTACCGCGCATACCGGGGTTCCGAAGGCCGTAAAGAAATCAGGCCAGCAGCGGGAAGCCAGCGCGCCGATTCGGTTTTCCGACACATACTCTCTGTACGCCCTGTAGAGTCTGGCAAAATCCACACGGTTCTGCTCCGGCATTTTTTCCAGGCCGCACATACGCTCCGCCCCGTCCTTCAGATACTCGGCCACATCTTCTTCGGTATAGCCTTTTGCTCTGTCAATGAGTTCCCTGGCCTCCACAGATTCCAGTCTCACCCCAAAGGTCTTCAGCATATCGGCATCCAGCCCCCGTCCGAACCCGAAGCCCTGAGGAGTATGTCCTACGGCCGCCAGCTTCAGCCCCTTCATGGAAAATCTCAGCTTTGCAGCCCTCACCGCCGCAGATACTTTGGCTATGACGGATTCCTCCTCCGGGCCGCCGAAAACATAAGTAAAGGGCTCCTCACGAAAAGCCCTGATTGCATTGGCAGCAGAGTAGGCTCCTGTCAGAGAATTCAGCCGAAGCCTTCCCCCGTCGATCACCGGCTCCCGCAAGGTCCAGAGAAGAATGGGACAGTCAAATTTTGCAAGCACCTCGGAAGCATAGGCGGCATTTGCAAAAGTAACATTCTGCAGCACGATCAGATCCGGCTCCAGTTTCTCCGTAAATTTATCCAGCAGGTCCAGAGACAGCAGCATCTCCTCCGGCACCGCAACACTTTCTCCCAGAGACTGCAGCAATGCTGTCGATTTTTCAAACTCCTTCTGTGCACTCTCCAGATGAAAAGTAGGCACGCCAACAGGTATATATGCAATCTGAAATTTTTTCATAAGCTTTGATTCCTCCAAATATTATTTTTTCACTTGACCAGCAGGGAAACTCCTGAAATGAAAAGCAGCACATAGGTCAGGATCAAAAATATCCTCTGACTCATAACTCTGTACAGCTTTCCGCCCGTAAACATTCCTCCCAGGAAAAAAGGCAGCGCAATACCCAGCGCTCTCAGATTGTTCCATGTCCACAGGCCCGCCCGAATATCTCCTGCCAGAATAATGGAATTTAATATGATCCAGACTGTGGAGATAGTAGCCCGAAATCTGGTCTTATCGTCAATCCTCCTGGTCAGATAGCTGATAAGCAGGGGCCCGCCGGACACAAAAATACCATGGACGATACCTGCTGCTCCCAGAATGGCATAATTGAGACCCTCACGCAATCTGTCCCGCCCGGCTTCCTGCTCCTTTTTGGCTGTCTTCCCCATTATCTTCTGATAAAATCCCTGCAGGGCGCACAGCAGGACAAAGATGCCCAGCGCTTTATACAGCGCCGCCTCTCTGCCCGCCAGCAGCATCTTAATTCCCATGCCGGCAAAAATACCCGGCGCCATGACTAAAACAATCTTCCTCAGTTCCTTGCGGTCTACTGCCCGGGAGTTTCCCAGAAATACATAGATTCCCGACAGAAGCCCAAGAACATTCAGCACAGGCTTTGCCGTATCATAGCCTACCAGCATGATACTGAAGGGCATGGCCAGAATGGTTCCGGCAAAGCCGGTAATGCCCTGAATGATATTGGTAAGAAGAATCACAATATAGAACAGCAGCTCCTTCATTTTCCCATGCTCCTAAAAAAACAGTTCCTTATTCTCACCGATAATGCCCGGAAAGGCTCCCTGCCGAATCAGCGGCTCCCGCTCCGGATGAGCAATCACCCACTTGTTCCGCTGAAGCAGCAGCACACCCTCCCTGTCTTCCCCGTTTTCCGGAGTCCTCTCCTCCGGGCTCAGGGGGGTGTTGGTTCCTTTGGGAAGAATGACGATTCCCCTGAAGCCCTCCTCCCGCACCCGCAGAGGCGAAAGATGCAGCGTGGTCTGGTACATTTCGACGGCAGTTCCCCGTTTTAAAAAGAACACCTTTGCGTCCCGGTTGTCATAGTGGTTATCCTTTATCTCCCAGGTATGCCCGAGAACCAGCATAAAATCTGTCACGGCCACATTTATCTCGCTGCCCTTGTGGTACTCAAATCCATTGTAGGTACTGTTTTTTCCGTTGCAGTATCCCACCTGTATGGGCATTCCTCCGTACACCTGGTTTTGTATTACATCACTTATTTTAATATTCTCCAGCCCGGGTTCCGATGCCACATACCGGTTTCCTGCCTCCGGAATCTCCGTATGCTCCTCCATATACCGAAGGGCTTCCTCAAAGTCAAAGCCTGTAAGGATGCGCCCGTAAGAGGCAAACTCCTCCGATTCCACAGGATAAATTCTCACATCGTTCACCCGGTTCAAATGTTCCAGTAATTCCACTGTCAGCACCTCCCACGCACTACCTTAACTGTTGCGCAGAAATCCTCCTTGCCGTAGCCTGCCTCCATGGCCTCGTCATAAACCCTCTTTGCGTTTGCTTCTCCGGGCATGGCAACGCCGCATTCCTCAGCCAGCTTCATACAGATATTTACATCCTTTGACATGTTCTCCACAGAGAAGGCCGTGGTGTAATCCTCCCTGAAAATGGGGTCTTTCTTGGAATCCAGATAAAAATTCTGTCCGCCGCCGTAGGAAATCGCCTGGGCAAAGGTCAGGATGTCAATACCGTTGGCCGCTGCCAGAACAGAAGTCTCGTTGACCCCGTTCTGAATCTGGGAGACCAGAGCGTTGTGACAGATCTTCATAACCAGGCCCTTCCCGTTATCTCCCATGCGAATCACGTTCTCGCCCATATACAGCAGGATAAAACGTATCTTCTCATAGACAGCCTCATCTCCGCCCACATAGATGCCAAGCTTCCCGGCAATGGCCGCCGGCTTGCTCTTCACCACCGGCGCATCCAGGAACTGCGCCCCCGTCCGCTTCACCTCCTCCGAAATCTCCACGGAAACCCCGGGATCGATGGTGCTCATATCGATACAGATTTTTGAGCTGTCCAAAACAGGCAGAATCTCTTTGTATACACTTCTGGAATGCTCCGACTTAGGCACCATGGAGATAATGACATCCGCATTCTCCGCGACCTCTTTTGAACTGCCGCAGGCAATGCCGCCCTTCGCCTCCAGCAGCTTCACCTTCTCCTCCACAAAGTCAAAGACAAAGACCTTGTCGTCATGCTTGTTAATGATATTCTCGCACATGGACTCCCCCATGATACCGAGTCCGATAAATCCAATCTTCATGTTCTGTTTCCCTCCGATTCCTCTTTGTTATTCCGTAACAGTGTGATCCCAGGCGTCAATAAAGGTTCCGATGCCCTGTGTGGTATAGGCATGCTTCATGCTGTCCCTGTATACATCCAGACCTGCGGTGACAATGTCCGCACCCGCCACAGCGCAGTCTACAAACTGCTTCGGTGTGCGCACTGCTGCACAGATAATCTCCGTCCTGCCGTAAAACCCGTAGTTTTTATAAATCTCCACAATATTCTTAATATACTCCATGCAGTCCTCACCGTTGGCCTCCTTCCAGCCGATAAACGGGGAGACGAACTTAGAGCCGTTCTTTGCGGGCAGAAT
>JAIDME010000475.1 GCA_029050705.1 Acetatifactor sp. | reverse complement strand
GTGGGAAATCCTGCCCCGCCCATACCGACGATTCCCGCCTCCCTGATCAGCTCGATCTTATCCTCCCGGGTGAGGGTTTCAAAAGCCGGCACTTCGGGCAATTCCACCTCCTCATACAGCCCGTCATTCTCCACCACAATGCTCATGATCATGTCTCCGGTCACCACCCGCCTGGGTTCGATTGTCTTGACCGTTCCCGACACAGTTGCATAAATCGGCGCAGAGACAAACCCGCCGCTCTCTGCTATCTTCTGCCCGGCAAGTACCCTGTCCCCCTTGGCAACTATCGCCTTCGCCGGAGCACCGATATGCTGGGAAAGCGGATATACCAGCTCATTCCCCGGAAGTATGTCCTGAATCGGTTTGTCCTTGGATAGATCCTTGCCGTCGTAGGGATGTATGCCGCCCACAAATGTCAACTTAGCCATACCTTTTCTACGTCCTTTCCCTGTTCATACTGTCTTCTGCGGATTTCTGTCGAACTTTGCAGAACCGCTCACATTAAATATACTATTTTTTTTGCAGAAATACTACTGTTAAATTAAAATTTATGCTATAATAGTGTGAGAAGAATTTAGGTAGTATTTTGCCGACACGCAGTGCGGCAGCAGATTAGGAGGTTTACCATGAGAATTTCCGAGGAAACCCTGGAAAACTTTTCTATTTCCTATCCCCTTGAAAGGCTTGCGCCTCTTGAGCGCATTTTGTTTTTTGATATTGAGACCACCGGCTTTACAGCCCGTTCATCCAGCCTGTACTTGATAGGCTGTGCTTATTATCTCGCCGGAAAATGGCGTACTACTCAGTGGCTTGCTGAAAATACAAATCAGGAAGGTGATATTTTGAGCGCCTTTTTTGAATTTGCAAAGTTATACCGCTATCTGATTCATTTTAACGGCAACAATTTTGATCTGCCCTTTATCATCCAGAAGTGTGAGCAGCTTTCACTTCCTTTCAGCTTCGACCAGTTTCAGGGCATTGATCTTTACAGGCGGATTGCGCCCTACAAATTTTTTCTTAAGCTTCCCAACTGCAAGCAGAAAACTCTGGAGCAGTTTCTGGGAAATGAGCGCAAGGATCCGTTCTCCGGAGGTGAACTGATCGGACTTTACCACGATTATGTGAAAAATCCCAATGAGTTTTCCGAGAACGCCCTTTTCATGCACAATGCCTCCGATCTTAAGGGAATGCTGGAGACTCTGCCCATGCTGGCATATTATGATTTATTTAACCAGCCGGTGAAGGCGAAGAAGGTTCAGGCAAACTATTATAAAGACTCAAACGGCTGCTCCCGCAAAGAGCTGGTTATCACAATTGTGCCTGACATTCCTCTTCCAAAAGCGGTATTCACCTCCGCCGGCGGTTGTTACTTCCGTGGAAAGGGTTCCGAGGCCACATTAAAAATACCCATTTATGATGAAGAACTGAAATACTTTTATTCCAACTATAAAGACTACTACTATCTTCCGACTGAGGACGTAGCGCTCCACAAGTCCGTGGCAGGCTTTGTTGACAAAGAACACCGCCTTCCCGCCTCTGCTGCGAACTGTTACACCAGAAAATTCGCAAGCTACCTTCCTCAATGGGATGTTGTGTTCGAGCCGTTTTTCAAGCGGGACTATAAAAGCAAAGAACTATTCTTTGAACTTACCGAAGATCTGAAAAAGGATCGTCGGGCATTTTCCGAATATGCCGCTCATGTGCTCACCATGATGGCATCTACATATTAAAAAGCAAAAAAACCTCGGCCATTCCAAAAATGACCGAGGCTTTTTATGTACTACAAAGGCCTCTGATAAAAGAACGAGTTCTTCCTCTCAAACCCTATCTCCTTGTAATTTACAATCTGCTCCGTACTCCCGATGAAAAGCACACCACCGGGCGCAAGAGAATTGAAATACTTGCGGAAAACTTCTTCCTTAGCTTCTTCTGTAAAATAAATCAGCACATTCCGGCACACAATCATGTGGTAGCCGGTAGAATAAGCGTCCTTCAGCAGGTTATGCTCTTTAAACTCCACCCGTGCCTTAATCTCATCCGCCACTTTGAAGGATGGCCCCACCGGAGTAAAGTATTTCTTTTTCAAATCCGCAGGTACAGACTGAATGCTCTTGCTGTTGTACAAGCCCACTTTTGCCTTTGCAATAATCTGCTTATCCAAATCTGTAGCAAAAATTTTGATGCTTGTCAGCGGCACATGCCTGGACAAGGCCATTACCAGAGAATAAGGCTCATCACCGGTAGAACATGCGGCACTCCAGACCTTCAGATTATTTCCGAACTTCTTGATCAGTTCGGGAATCACCTGCTCATCCATCAGTTTCCACTGATCGGGATTACGATAGAACTCAGACACGTTGATTGTAATGTAGCTGACAAATTCCTCAAACAATTCCTTGTCCGTCTTCAACCCCTGTATATACTTGTCATAACCATCAATCTTATGCTTTGCGATCAAAGTGTCTATCCGACGCTTCATCTGCTTTTCCTTGTAGCAGTTTAAGTCAATAGAGGTCATCGCATATACTTCTTTTTTAAAATATTCATAATCATACGTCATGGCACACACCATCCCGTCCTGTTTAATATTGTATTGCCAAATACCGGATCTATTCCTCTTCCTGCGCTGCAATTACCGCGTCAATGTCAACGGAAACCACATCTGCGTCAGAATCCTCATCCTCCTGCCCGGACTCCGGAACAAGCATAGCCTTAATGCTTAAGGAAATTTTTCTGTCCGCTTCGTTAAAGTCAACCACCTTTGCGGTTACTTCCTCGCCAACACTCAGCACATCAGACGGCTTCTCCACATGCTCCCTGGAAATCTGGGACACATGAAGCAGAGCATCCACACCGGGCTCCAACTCCACAAATGCACCAAAATCTGTCATTCTCGCCACCCTGCCGGTAACAACATTTCCTACGGCATATTTTTCTGCCGCATCCTTCCAGGGATTCGCATCGTCAAACTTCAGGGAAAGTGCAATTTTGCTGCCGTTAATTTCCTTGATCAAAACCTTCAACTGATCGCCCACCTTGAACACCTTCTTGGGATGTTCAACGCGTCCCCAGGACATTTCAGAAATGTGAAGCAACCCGTCAGCTCCTCCCAAATCGATAAATGCGCCGAAGTCAGTGACATTTTTCACGGTTCCTTCTACAATATCTCCCTCGTGGATCCTCTCAAACAACTCCTTCTGAAGTTCTGCCTTCTGCGCGGTAACAAGCTGTCTGCGGTCACCGATATATCTTCTTCTCTTGGGATTATACTCACTGATCACAAACTCAATCTCCTGTCCCGCATACTTGGACAGATCTCTCTCATAGGTATCCGAAACAAGGCTTGCGGGGATAAAGATTCTCACCTCGTCTACAATAACGCTCAGGCCCCCTTCCAGCACCTGCGCAACAGTTGCCTTCAGAACCTCTCTGTTATTATATGCTTCTTCAATTCTCTTATTACCTCTGTCTGCTGCAAGTCTCTTGTATGTCAGCACCACCTGACCCTCGCCGTCATTTACCTTCAGAACCTTAACTTCCATGGTGTCGCCGGGCTTCACTACCGTGGTCAGGTCAACACTGGAATCATTGGTATATTCGTTTCTTGTAAGAATACCGTCTGACTTGTATCCGATGTTTAACACGATCTCATCCGCTTTGACATCAATGACTGTGCCCTCAACTACCTCTCCTGAATGTATTGTCTTAATTGAATCTTCCAACATTTGTTCAAAAGTTAATTCTGACATAATTTTGAACCTCCTCGATTAATTTATTTGGGGTGGAAGCCCCCGCTGTAATACCCACCAGTCGAACAGATTTAGGCAGTTCTAAATGCAAGTCATCCAGTGTCTGTATAAAATAGGTCTCCGCACACTCCTCACTGCAAATATCATACAGTTTTTTTGTATTGGAACTGTGCCTGCCTCCTATTACGATCATCACGTCAGCCTCTTCCGCAAGGGCTCTCGCGGAGCGCTGCCGCTCCTCTGTCGCGTTACACACAGTATTCACAACACTAACATTGTAACCTTTTTTTTCAAAAATTTCAACTATATAATAAAATTTATTGTAGTTAAATGTCGTTTGGGAGACAACACAGATTTCCCGCCCTGCCGGCGGCACAAACTTTTCTGCTTCCTCAGCTGTTTCCAGCACCTTGGCCTCCCCCCGGCACCAGCCCAGAATTCCCTCCACCTCGGGATGCCCCGGGTTTCCTACAATGACAATATGTTTTCCCTCTCCGCTCTCCTTCTCCACAATTCCATGGATACGCTTTACAAAAGGGCAGGTGGCATCCACACACTCCAGGCCCTTCTTCTCCAGGATTGCATAGACTGACTTCGGCACACCATGAGCGCGGATAATTACTGCCGCTGATTCCCCGTTCTGTTTCTGCGGAATATTTTTCTGAGAAGGAAGCGCTTCCAGCGCCTGTACATCCTCCAGCACCATAACTCCCTTTTCAGACAATTCCCGAATCACTTCCTCATTGTGCACAATTGGGCCGTATGTATATATAGTTTTCCCTTTTTTCAGCTGTTCATACACCGTGTCCACCGCACGCTTCACGCCAAAGCAGAATCCGGCGCACCCGTCAAGCCTGACCTCCATAATCTTCTCCGTTTCCACAATTTTTGTAACGTTCAAAGCAGGCAGTTACTGCTTGTCGCTGCAGAGCGAAATGATCTTTCCTATAACCTCCTCTATCGTCATGTCCGAGGTATCCAACAGGATCGCGTCCTCCGCCTGCTTTAAAGGAGATGTCTCCCTGTGCATATCACGGTAATCGCGCTCCTCAATATCCTCCCGGATTTTTTTCAGATCACAGGTCTCCCCTTTCGCCGTCAGTTCGTCATAACGGCGCTTTGCCCGTACTTCACTGCTTGCGGTGAGATAAATTTTTTTCTGTGCATCCGGCAGCACACAGGTGCCAATGTCACGTCCGTCCATGATGCAATCGCTCTCCGCCGCCAGCTTCCGCTGCAGTTCCACCAGCTTCCTGCGTACCTCCGGTATGGGGCTGATGACGGATGCCGCGGTTCCGACCTCCTCGGTGCGCAGCCGGGCGCTCACATTCTCTCCGTTCAGAAGCACCATCTGCATACCATCCTCATAACGTATGGTAACATCCACACTTTTACAAGCCTCCACGATTTTCTCGCTGTCCTGCAGATCAATCTTCTGCCTCAGTACAAAAAGTGCTATGGCGCGATACATCATACCGGTATCTACATAAATCAGATTCATTTTTTTTGCCACCGCCTTCGCGATGGTGCTCTTCCCCGCACCTGCCGGTCCATCTACTGCTATGTTATAAGCCATATTTCTCTCCCTTCCCGCCTTTTAGCGGCACAAACCTTCAATGGGAAGAATGCCCGTACTTTGGGCATATTAGAAGTTCTTCTCACGCTATGCTCTGCCCCGCCAGATGCCCTGTTGACCAGGCAATCTGTAAATTAAAGCCACCGGTCAGCGCATCCAGATCAAGCACCTCGCCGGCAAAATAGAGACCTTTTACCTTTTTTGATTCCATGGTAGAAGGATTAACATCCTTCACTGACACCCCGCCGCCGGTGATAATTGCCTCCTCAAATCCCCTTGTACCCGTCACTGTCAGCGGAAGATTCTTAATCAATTTCACAAAGGCACGCCGTTCTTCCCTGGTAACCTCGTTGACCTTTTTTTCAGGACAGACTCCTGACAGAGCGACCATAACCGGGATCAGCTTTGTGGGAAACAACGCTCCCAATGCGTTTTTAAACTGCCTGTTCCGGTTCTCTTCAAAATCCCGAAGCAGCCGCCTGTCCAACTGCTCCTCGTCCATGGCCGGTTTCAGATCGATCAGCAGCTCCGCAGCGCTGTCTTTTTTATAATAGCTACTGGCCGTAAGAGCCAGCGGACCGCTGACACCAAAGTGTGTAAACAGCATTT
>JAIDME010000474.1 GCA_029050705.1 Acetatifactor sp. | reverse complement strand
GAGGAACTCTATCTGGTGGCGGTTCTGACGGCCAAGCTGGAGGAGCTTTATCTGTCGGAGGCTGAAAAATATCTGGTAGAAGTCAATTATTTTATTGCACGGTTTGTTATGATGTCTTGAGCGTCGGCAGCGGGGAGCCACACTCTGTTTGAAAAGCTTGTAGAAACCTACAGCCGTGAGGCAGAGCAGTATTTGGAACAGAAATCATATTACGATGCTCTTTGGGCTCTGAATGACGGTGCCCTTGCCACGGGAGATGACTCTCTGTCTGCAAAGAAGACAGAGGTTTATGTCCAGTGGGCGGATGATTATCTGGCACAGGAAAATTATCAGGATGCCCTGTGGGTGATCAATGATGGCCTGGAGGCCACAGGTGACGTTTCTCTGGAAGAGCGGAAGGTTGTTGTTTATACACAGTGGGCGGAGAGCTATAAAGAAGCCGGAGATTATGCGGGAGCTTTTGAATTGCTGGACGAAGGCATTGAGGCAACCGGGGATGCTTCCCTGACAGAGCAGAAAACGCATCTGCAGGAGCATCTGGAACTGGTAAAGGCTACCGCTTACAGCGGGTCAAGGGTTGTGCTGGAGCTGGAATTTGACGAGGCCGGGAATATGATCAAATCATTTTCCTATTCCTACGGAAGCCTGAGTGATGGGGAAGAGATGGAATATGATGTATCGGGAAAGCCTGTGACCAGGAAGGTGTACAGCGAGGGTGTGTTATCATACATAATAACATATGATGAAAAGGAAAATCCAATGGATCAGACATGGTATGATCGATATGGTGAGGTAACTAACTATGAGACTGCGACGGCCGAGTATGATGAAACAGGAAAAGTGACATGGATTATCTGGTCAGGAGAGGCAGATAACAAAACCGAACAGCTGGAATACCTTTACGACGGAGCCGGGAATCTCACAGGAATCAGGCGGTATGGGCATGACGGCACCTTGTTGTCGGAAACCGGGTACACGGGCGAAGCGCTCACAAAAATCATTACATATAATTCCGACGGCAGTATAGACAGGCAGACGGAATATACATATTTGACCTTAGACTCAGGTACGATATTATATCCGGTCAGCATAATAACCTGCGACGGTGACGGAAATGTTGATTCCTGGCTAAAGCATGAGTATGAATTTGATGCCATGGGAAATGCCGTAGTTGATACATGCTATTATGGATATGGTTATAATTATGAAGAGACCCTGAGCAACGGATATTACAATTATCAGTGGACTTATACAAACGAATATCGCTACACGGGGCAATAAACTATAGCGTATGAAAAAAGGGGAAGGATGATGGAGATGCCATCGTCCTTCCCCTTGAATATTGTATCAGTTTTTATCTTTAAATGCCCAAAGCTTGTTCAGTAAGAAATTTACAGGCAAGGTGAACACCAGATTCAACAGCGGCGCCAGGTATTTGGAAATTCCAATCCTCTCAATCCAGATATAGGACAGGATATTCTCCAGGATATAGCCCGTAAATCCATAGGACAAAAAGCATTTCCCCAAAGCCTGCCACATGTTTCGTCTGTTGTTTTCATCTTTTTTAAAAACAAACTTATTGTTCCAGTAAAATGACCAGAAAATACTGATGGTGAAAGCAATCACATTTGCCAGAATATAATCCTGCTTCCACGCCAGTCCGCGAAGCAGGAAGATGATCGCTGCATACAGGAGGTAGTATACAACGTTATTGCTTACCCCCACCAGGCCAAATTTGACAAATTGAACATAGGGCTTTATTTTTTCATTCTCCAGTAATTTTTTCAGTATCATAATTACTCCTGAAACCGATTCATCCAATGGATGACGTAGTCCTGTTCCTCTTCCCTCATTCCGTAAAACAGCGGAATTGACAGAACTGACTTTGCGTATTCTTCCGTGATGGGAAAAGAGCCTTCCCGGAATCCGAGATACTGATATGCTTCTGACAAATGGGGCGGAATGGGATAGTGAATGATCGTGCCGATTCCCTTATCCTTCAGATATTCTGCCAGCGCGTCCCGCCTGTCAGATTTTATCACGAACTGGTGCCATATATGAGTTGCTCCCTCTCGGATTTTGGGAAGTTCGAATTTTTCTGCATCCAGCTCTCTCAGGTATCTTTCACAAATATCCCGCTTTTGCGCTTCCAGCTGATCCATATGTTTAAGCCGTACTCTGAGAAGCCCTGCCTGCAGCTCATCCAGTCGGGAATTTGCGCCCACCACCTTGTTGTAATAGCGTTTTTCGCTTCCGTAATTCCGAAAAACTCTTACGTCCTCCGCAATCCGGTCATCGTTTGTAACGATGGCTCCCGCATCTCCAAAAGCCCCGAGATTCTTGGAGGGATAAAAAGAAAAACAACCGATATCTCCAAAGGTTCCCGTCATCTGACCATTAAATTTCGCGCCATGGGACTGTGCACAGTCCTCCACCACACGCAGATTATATTTATTGGCAATCTTCATGATCTCTCCCATATTGGACGCCTGTCCATAGAGATGAACCACCAGAATAGCCTTTGTCCTGTCAGTTATCTTTTCTTCCAGCTTCGACGCATCCAGGTTATAATACTCATCCGGCTCAATGAACACCGGTGTCGCTCCGTTCATTGTGATTCCCATCACGGAGGCAATATAAGTATTGCCCTGTACCAGGACTTCATCGCCTGCTCCGATGCCCAAAATACGAAATGCTATCCACAAGGCATCCAGCCCGCTGGCCAGACCTACACAATGCCTGCAGCCAATATAACCGGCAAATTCCGTTTCAAAAGAGCTTACCTCCCGGCCAAGGACATACCAGCCGGAGCGCAGTACCTCCAATGCCTTTTGTTCAAATTCTTCCTGATACATGTAGAACCCTCTGTCAAGGGTATTCGCCATCACATTCATTTTTATACGCTCCACTGCAGATTAATCTGTTTCCTCATCATTTTCACGGACTATTTTCAGGAAATCCTCATAATTTCTTATATACTCGTCTGCATTGTAATGCTCTGATGCCAGGCACAGCAATACGGAATCCTCACTGAAGTCATACATTTCCTTCCAGATCATTCTGGGAATATAAATGCCCGTCCTGGGTCTGTTCAGTATAAAGACGGCTTCATTTCCTTTTCTATCCAGGACTTTTATCTTGCTGGAACCGGCAACATTGATGATCACAAACTCTGTCTCCTTGTTTGCGTGCTGTCCGCGGACAATCCCCCGGTCGGAACCGTAAATATAAAAAATCCTCTTAATATCAAAGGGAATGTCCCGGCCCTCACCTTCACAGACAACCAGATGTCCTCTCTCATCCCCCATTTCCTGAAATTCCAACATCTGCGGTCCCTGATACTGCATAATGCCACCTCTCTATCTATTGGTTTCGTCAACGGTCTTCTCGCGATAATAACGCCAGTATCTTCCATCCCCTGCCGTTTCATAGTTTTCATTGACCCATTGCATGATCCAGGTGTCTTCCCTGACCTGCATCTGACCGTAAAAACAGCTGACGGCTACCACAGTAGGTTTTTTTTCAGGATACAGCTCTATATAATCCAGCAGTTTCTCATTGTAGACAGGAGTATCTATGGTAGAATAATTGCTGATATCCGCATCTGTCAGCAAAAACTCCATAGGTTCGATCAGCCAGTCTCCCACAAAAAATACCGAATCCTCTGATGTGAGAAATATACAATGATCCTCCTTGTCACATTTCGTCTTATAATAGGTCATATAATCACTCACAATGCCGATAGAAGGGCCGGTTGTGATCATTGCCCTGATATCCTGCACCATCCAGATCTGATCCTTGTTCGCATACCCCCACACCACAAGCCCCCGGTGTATGGTGATCAGCGAGCAGACAGTAAACAAAAAGATTTCAATCTGCTTTTTTCTGTGCCGCAGGGCCACAAAGGAAACTACTCCGCCCAGAACCATATAGGAAACCATAGTGATCAGACCAAGATCCGTCAGCAGCCACGCAGACAGAAAAGAGAATACTGCTAAGAGATTTCCAGTCAGCCAGATGATTTTTTCCTGCTCATCCATATGCTTATAGGAAGAACAGCTGAGTACCATAAGGAACCCCGGTATGATATAGAATGCGCAGGTCCAGTCCAGGCCTGTTTTCTTCTGCAAAAACAGGAGCGCAACTTCGGAAAAGAATAAGATAAAGCCATACACAGGGAAAAATTCAACCGACTTATGCAGCAGCTTCCGCACCATCCGGCACAAAGCCCATGCAAGAGCCGATCCGAGAAGCAGCCAGGCAGTCGCCGTGAGTAAGCCGTAAACATAATTTTTCGAACTGACGAAGGCTTCCCCGCTGTGAGAGTCCGAATAAATTATATTAGTCAGATTCCGGAGAAAGCTCTGAAGTCCTGTTTTGCAGACAAAATAT
>JAIDME010000473.1 GCA_029050705.1 Acetatifactor sp. | reverse complement strand
CTTTGGAGACCGGCGGAGAGAATGCAGGGAGTCAGGACGGCAGTGAAAATGAGTCCGGAAATAGCGGCGGCGGACGGATTCTTCAGGATGAGAGTGCGCCGAAAACTTGAAATGCGGCGCAAAACTTTGTTGGTTTATCCGCCTGAAAAAAAGTTTTGACGAAAGAGTATGTCTAACTTATAATGGGACATGGAAATACCACGGCGATCATCTCTTCCGGAACGCCGGTTTCCGGAGTGATAGTTCTTGGGGTGATGTTCCCGGAATGATAATATTCCATGGGATGGTTAGTTCTGTGGATTGATTTGTACCACATGCAAGAAGGAGGGACTATCCCCTTTTTGCGGAATGCGAGGATAAAATGGATAAGGAACTGGTGGTTGTCATTGATTTCGGCGGACAGTATAATCAGCTGGTTGCCAGGCGTGTCAGAGAGTGCAATGTATACTGTGAAATTTATTCCTATAAGACGGATTTGGCAAAAATAAAGGAAATGAACCCAAGAGGGATCATCCTGACAGGAGGTCCCAGCAGCTGCTATGAGGAGGGGGCTGCTCTTTGTTCCAAGGAGTTGTTTGAGTTGGGCATTCCCGTGCTGGGGCTTTGCTACGGAGCACAGCTCATGATGCATGTACTGGGGGGAAGAGTGGAAAAAGCGCCTGTGCGGGAGTACGGCAAGACCGAGGTGCATGTGGATACAAATTCAGCCCTTTTTACGGACGTGACGCCTGATACGGTCTGCTGGATGAGCCACTTTGACTATATTTCAGCACTGGCGCCCGGTTTTAAGATGGTGGCGTCTACGGCGGACTGTCCGGTGGCAGCGGCGGAATGTGTGGAAAGAAAGCTCTATGCCATCCAGTTCCATCCTGAGGTACTGCACACGGTGGATGGTTCCAAAATGCTTTATAACTTTGTAAGAAATATCTGCGGCTGCTCCGGCGACTGGCGCATGGATTCCTTTGTGGAGGAAAGTATCAAAGCAATCCGCGAAAAGGTTGGCGGCGGGAAAGTGCTTCTGGCCCTTTCCGGCGGCGTGGATTCTTCCGTGGCGGCGGGGCTGTTGTCCAGAGCCATCGGAAAGCAGTTGACCTGTGTGTTTGTGGATCACGGACTCCTGAGAAAGAACGAGGGCGATGAGGTAGAGGCTGTGTTCGGTTCAGGCGGACAGTTCGATCTGAACTTTGTCCGGGTCAATGCTCAGGAGCGCTATTACGGCAGGCTGGCCGGTGTGACGGAACCGGAGTCCAAAAGAAAGATTATCGGAGAAGAGTTTATCCGCGTATTTGAGGAGGAGGCAAAGAAAATCGGCGCGGTGGATTTCCTGGCCCAGGGAACAATCTATCCCGATGTGGTAGAGAGCGGCCTGGGCGGTGAGTCCGCGGTCATCAAGTCCCACCACAATGTGGGTGGTCTCCCCGACTATGTGGACTTCAGGGAAATTATCGAGCCTTTGCGCAACCTGTTCAAGGATGAGGTCAGAAAGGCCGGGCTGGAGCTGGGAATTCCGGAGAAACTGGTCTTCCGCCAGCCCTTTCCCGGTCCCGGCCTGGGTATCCGCATCATCGGTGAGATTACCGCGGAGAAGGTCAGAATCGTGCAGGATGCCGACGCTATCTACCGGGAGGAGATTGCCAAAGCCGGTCTGGACAAGACCATCGGCCAGTATTTTGCCGCATTGACAAACATGCGCTCTGTGGGCGTCATGGGCGACGAGAGAACCTACGATTACGCAGTGGCCCTTCGTGCGGTGAACACAGTTGATTTCATGACGGCCGAGATAGCCGAAATCCCCTATGAAGTGCTGCAGAAGGTCATGAGCAGGATCATCAATGAGGTGCGCGGGGTCAACCGGGTGTTCTACGATTTGACTAGTAAGCCGCCCGGAACGATAGAGTTCGAATAGGGGACATTTGGGCCGGGAATCCGATAAAATAATAGGTTTCCGGTCTTTTTGTTTCCTGCGTGACACTAATATGACACTGGAAAATCAGGTTCGTACTTTTATTATCCGCCAAAGGGGTTGTAGGTCGGGAAGAGGAGGGGGAAAGTTAGGGTGGAAACTGATGCGGGGATGTGGTAGAATGGGGGAGGAAGCAGGACGGGAG
>JAIDME010000472.1 GCA_029050705.1 Acetatifactor sp. | reverse complement strand
ATACCCCCTGTACACCAAATATTTTATTCTGCGCCCTCCACCTCTGACGCTGCGGTAACGTCATATCCGTTCCACAGCCTGACATAACAGCGATTCATCATGCGAAAAGGCTGAAAGCCCGCAAGCACGGACATAGGCCCCACCTGGTAGGCAAGCTTAATATCAAGCTCATTGCCCGTTTCCGACAATCCTGTCTCCCAGAGCTGCAGTCCCTTGCTCCCCCGCACCAGCGGCGAACTGTTGAGGTAATCCTCCCCCACACTGTCCCGCAGCCTGTTTCCGATATAAAAATCCGTCGCAAGGACAGAAATACTGTCCTCGCCCTGTTCACAGCCATACATGGCAATCCTGCTGCCCGCATCCCAAAGCGCAAACTGCAGATTATTATGCAGCCGTATGATTTCCACCGCATATCCGAGGTTCATTAGAAACAAAAGGCATAAGGGCAGAACAACTGCTGCCTCCACCGTCATTCATGCCTTAACTCTCCTGCAAAACAGGGGAAACAGTGATGACCTTTTTACGGAAATTTTATTGGGATTTCGGGCATAATCCCTTTGTTTGTCATAGTTTGCGGAAGAAGGTTTTTGTGAAATTGTTTTCGGTTTCTCTTTTCTCTTCCATAAAAAAGCCATCACTGTTTCCCCCGTCTTTTTACCGATATGTTTTCACTGATAAACTCTTTTTCTGCTCAGTTCAAATTTATAGCCGAAGGAACTGCTGATTCTCATAACTGCTTCAACCCCCGCATAACAGGCATCCAGGCGGAAATGGGCATTGCCGGGGGTCAGACGTATATCCGCCTCCGCCATGTCCATGGCTCTGGTTGTCAGCGTGTCAAGGTCTGTCAGCATCATAAGTATTCTCAGATAATCCTGATAGGTCAGGCCTCTCCCCTCTCCGGCTGCATCATCTGTATTGCCCCACAGAGCTTTTTCCAGGGCATAATGCCAGCTGTCCTTATCCTTTATGAGAGGAACCTTCCCTCCGGCCAGCAACGTTTTCACATCATATACACTCTCCGCATACGCCCATCCAAACAGGATGACACCTTCCACTATGGGTATCAGCTCCGGCAGCGCAATAAATCCGCAGGCCAGAATTGCTGCCTCATGAATTTCCATGTTCTTTTCCGCATCCGTAAGCAGATATATTACATTGGCAGCCTCCCGCAGAGCGGACAGTCTGTTTGCCACACTCTGTAAATTATCCGTATCATAATTTTTTCCCGCAACCAGATACTCAATCTGATACTCCAGCGCTCCGTCCTCTTTTCCGTTCCCATAACACCCCAGATACCGCAACAGGTATTCCTGAAATAAAATACGGTCCCAAAGGCTGTCCACCGGCTGTACCTTCATATTTCCGCTGTTGACATTTCCCTGCTTCATGCGGTATCCCGCCAGCATCGTACTGTCTATAGCCTTTTCGGAAAGGCTTTCTGTGCTTTCCGTCACCAAATGCAAAATTCCCAGTCCCCTTTTTGCATTCAGCTGTGCCGCCGGATTTTCCACCTCCACACATATCGTTTCCGTCTCCGAAATCTCCACCTCTTTGCCGTCATACTCCTCCAGAGTCTCGTCCAATCGTTTCCGTTCCTCATCATAACTTACTTCACTTAATCCATTTACCTCCACCACTGACATCCATTCCTGTATCTCATCCAAAAGATTCAGTCCCACGTCATTTTTTACCGCCTCTATTGCCATGCCACGGAACACTGCTCCTCCCTCGTCTGTCAAAATTGACACTCTCGTCAGTTCTGCATCATCTGCCTGAAGGCCCAGGAAATCCCGATACAGATATTTTCCAAGAACACTGTCCGTACTCAGATTCTTTTTCAGATATCCCATGAGATGTGCTTCCGTATTTTTTCTTCCGCATACATCCGTGCCGTAAGAGGAATCAATGGCAAACAGATTAAACTGATTCAAAAGCTCGCGATGATATTCCGCCATAATATTCTGCATTCCCATCTCGGCAGCACAGGTCGCCTCCATGGCAGATCCGCCCCGCCTGGCTCCGTCTATCAGAGTCAGGTACAGGGACAGGATCAGTGTCAGACAGAGTGCAAGATAGACTGTCAGATAACCATTTTCCCGTTTCATCTATATCTTACCTGTCTGCGCGGTAATCTTGCTGAAGAGGTTGTTGACAATTTGTGTTATCTGGTCCTTGAAAATGATAACCAGCCCAATGAGAACCACAATGATCAAAATGATCTCCACTGTTCCCATGCCATCCTCTTCCTGCAGAAATTCACGCCATTTCTTCAACTCCCCACTGTTTCTGCTTTCCATATAAACTTCCTGATTTCTTTTCATACCTTTCTTATCCTCCTTTTTTTGTTACGGATTTTCATAAGATTTGCACGCTTTACATGCTTCCAAACGCAGGAACCATGATCATAACCATTACAATGGCCAGCATCAGCACCATGGGCACCAGCAGCCTTGTTCCTGCCTCTTCCCCCAGCTTTCTTGCCCTGAGCAGGCTCTCTTCCAGGGATTTTTCAGCCTCCTCCCGCAGACGGTCAAGAAGTGTGCTGTTTCCCCTCTTCAGGTTCTGCCCCAGCAGTGTGCTGAGCCTTATGTACTCCCGCAGACCGGTTCTTCTCCCGAAATGCTCATAAGCAGCGCCTTCTGCCACTCCCGTCTGCAGTTCCCGGCAGGTATACAGTACCTCTTCGCACCCCGGCCTCACCGCCTGCCCCTTTTGCACCTTTTTTCCATAATCACCCCCAATCTTTTGAAATGCTCCGCGAATCGTCATCCCTGCACCCACATAAAGCGCAAGTTTATGGACCAGATCCGGGTATTCCCGGCTCAGGCTGCTGTGCTTTTTTTCCAGTTTCTTTCGCAAGTCCCTGTCCGAGGACAGATAAATCAGCACTGCAACGGCAGGAGTGGCCGCCCAGATAAAAAGACTGTAATCTACTGCAGCCAGGCTCCAGCTTATCTCCCTGCCCTTCCACTCTCCCGGCAGGCTCCACCCCTCCTCCCCCCGGCTGTCTGCCTCCTCTGCCACAAGATATTCCTGCAATTCCAGGTAATCCTGCTCCTCGGCTGTCAGGCAAGCCGGAACCACCGTGACATCAATTTCCCCTGTTTTGCTGAAGTCCTGATACTTTAATGTGGCGCGCAGCTTTACCTGTGCAGGCTCATTCACCTCCCGTATCCTTCCGCTGCGGTCCAGAATCACCTCGCTGCCACTCTCCCATTCCACCTCAAAGGGAAATCCCTCATACTCCTCCTCAAGATTCAAATCGGATGTAATGTGCCCGGTGTCTTCATTGCCGTTCAGAATAAGAAACTCCAGTTTTTCGAAAAATTCCTCGGACAGCTCTTCTGTCTCTTCCGGAGTCAAAGTTCTGGGCCAAACAGAAATCTCAAAGCGCAATTTTTCCTCTCCGTTGTCCGCCTCAAGCGCCACCCGCTTTTCCCCTTCCTCATAGCTTCCCCTGCGTATGATGCTGCCCGCCCCCACAAGCGCGTTTCTATCTGCGTTTATCTTTGCCGCCAGCCCCAGAAATGCCCCTGCTGCCAGAACCCCAAGACACATGGAAATTTTTCTTACATAATAATCCGTTTTTACACACTCCACCCGTTCTCCCGGATGCAGCAGTGCCAGATCGGCCTCAATGCGTTTTCCGCAAAATACAGGAAGCTTCAGGATACAGGCTTTCTTATACAAAAACATTGCCGCTTTTTTCAGTAGTTCCATTCTTTCTTCATCCTCCTTATCACAAGCTCTCCCAGCGCATAAGCTCCCATATAAGCTACAAGACATCCGGTCATAATAAGCCTTCCATACAAACCGCTGTACAGAATATCAAAATATCCCGGATTTGCTGAGCCAATATAAACCAGTATGGCAAAGGGCATAAGTCTCATAATGCTCATCTCCATCTTCTTTCCGCTCAGGAGCGTATCAACCTCCCGCTTCAGTTCCGCCTTTCTGCTTATCAGCTCCGCGGAGCTTCGGATGATTTCCGCCAGGTTGCCCCCATTTCTTTTGGCAATGGTGAAAACCTCCGCAAACTGTACCATCTCCTCACAGCCGCTTCTTTCACCGAAATCCGTCAGCAGTTCCTCCAGAGAAACATTGATATTCAGTCCCCTGCGCACCATTCTGAGTTCTCCGCAGATCAGAGCGTCTTTTCCATACATCAGCGCCATGTCCTGCTCGCACTCTAAAAAGGCGTTTTCTACGGAATAACCGGCCCCCAGCAGCGCCCCCACCGCAAGAATACATTCCCTGAACTGTTCCTTCAGCTCCTCTCTCTCCTGTTCACCTTTTTCCCGCCGGATTTTGCGGAAGAACGCCAACCCTACCGGCAAAAGCGGCAGTATCGCCCAAAGACTCCGATAGAAAAAGAATGCTGCAAACACAGTCACTGCCGCCGCTGCAAGCACCGCGGCAGCCCACTCCCATCTCTTCCAGCAGTAACTATGATAGTCCTGCCGCTTTAAGCTTGTTTTCCCGAAGGAGTGTCCCTTTTTTATTAAGCCTCCCGATAATACACCTTTCACTGTCTGCTCCCTCCTCCTCAAATTCAAACAGAGGATTCAGCCTGATTTCATTGTTTTCATATCCCAGAATTTCTGTGATTTC
>JAIDME010000471.1 GCA_029050705.1 Acetatifactor sp. | reverse complement strand
AAAGAAACGTATCACCGCCAGGGGATCCGTTTTTCCTGCAGCGTTTTTCGTCATAAAAATACTGGTCAGGGTATTCAGACATGGCAGGAGCATAAACCCGAAAAACAGATAGGCAAAGGCCAGAAAGCCTATTACCTTCAATGCCATTTTCGGTGCAAACCGCTTATCCTTTGACTGATTCATGCATCCACCTCCTGCTCACCGGCGGGATATGCCATAACATCCCCGGGATTTATGACAATCTTCACCGTCTGTCCGGCCTCATATATGTTGACGCCATCATTCTTTTCGATCACCTTGATCATCTGGCTTCCGAGATTTACATAATACTTGATATACAGGCCGTAATATTCCCGTTTCTCCACACACCCGTTTAAGACAGCCTCTTCTGCTTTAGGAACCGTATTCACATGAAGCCTCTCCAGGCGTATATAATTGTGATCGCCTACATTCAGCCCCGCGCCGTGCTGA
The DNA here is from genome assembly GCA_029050705.1 of Acetatifactor sp. Taxonomy (GTDB): domain Bacteria; phylum Bacillota; class Clostridia; order Lachnospirales; family Lachnospiraceae; genus Acetatifactor. The sequence continues at coordinate 7,994 of JAIDME010000471.1, read as the reverse complement.
TTCAGCTTTTCGACTACCTCATCCGAAAGGCGGTTAATATCGCCGATAAAGTTGCAGACAAACTCTGTGGCAGAATGGTTATACACCTCATTCGGTGTTCCGATCTGTTCAATCACACCCTTATTGAAAACCGCAATCCTGTCAGAAAGCGTCAGCGCCTCCTCCTGGTCGTGGGTCACATAGATGGTAGTAATCCCGAAATCCTCCTGCATCTTTTTAAGCTCATTTCGGAGCTGTACCCGCAGCTTTGCGTCCAGATTACTGAGCGGCTCATCCATACAGATGATCGCCGGGTTTGTCACAAGGGCGCGGGCAATAGCCACACGCTGCTGCTGTCCGCCCGACAGCTGGGATACCGCCTTGGCAAGCTGCTCGTCACTCAGATCCACCTTTCTCGCAATTTCACGGACTTTACTGTCAATCTCTTTTTTCTTTAATTTCTTGATCTTCAGTCCAAATGCGATATTGTCATAAACCGTCATGGTGGGGAACAAGGCGTAACTCTGGAACACGATACCGATATTTCTGTCCTCAATGGGCAGATGCGTAATATCCTTCCCGTCGGCCACTACAGTACCTTTCACCGGCTCAATGAACCCTGTCAGCGTCCGCAGCGTCGTCGTCTTTCCGCAGCCGGAAGGGCCCAGAAACGTAAAAAATTCTCCTTCCTTAACATGTACGCTTATGTCATGTAACGCGGTAAAATCACCAAATTTTACTTCTATATCATTGAGTCGGATCATAAATATATTCCCCTTTTCTTAATGTTAGTTACTATTCAGCCCTATATAATCGAGCAGGGAAGAATTTCTCCCTACTCGCCGCGCGGGCCGCATGCTGCAAAGCAGCCGGATTCCACTTGCGGCCCTGCGCATATAAAGCGTGGCGAACCGGATACCCGGCCCGCCACAAAAACGCAGACTACTGTTTATTGTGCGGACTGCGTAAGAGTCGCCCAGTCCAGATTATCCCAGTCGGGTTCAGCCACTGCAGAGCTGTCGTCCGCCCAGAAGAAGCCCAGATTCGTCATAATATTGGTCCACTCACTGGAATGTGCCGCTACATAATCCGCATAGGTCTGGCCTCCTGCCACGGTGGACAGTGCAAAATTAGGAAGGGTGTATATCTCGGGAACCCCGTCGGGATACAGGATGTCTGCCGCCGACTTGTTGCAGGGGTATGAATCAAATTCCTCGCCCCAGGAAGCCTGTACATCTGCAGATCCAAACCACTCCGCAAATGCTTTAACAGCTTCTGTCTGCTCGTCGGAACGTCCCGCCTTGTCGAGAATACCTATGTACTCGGCAATATAATAGGTACCGTCATCGATATCTACCAGCGCCCAGTTCTCCGGCTCCATGGTTCCCTTAATAGGGTTTGCAGAGCTCTCCGCCGCTGCATCGATCTGTCCGTACAGAGAGGATGAGTAGAAGCTGGACACCTGAACATAACCCATGTTCAAAGGCGCAAAGCCGTACTTGTAATCATCACCGCCGCTGATGCCCTGCTCACAGTACTTCCACAGCATCTTCCAGCCGTCAACAGATATTCCGCCCGCTGCAGAGGAAGGATCAACATAGGCATACAACAGTGCGGAATTGATGTTGGAATTGGTGGTTCCGCCCACTTTGTTCTGGCGATACCAGGTATATCCGCAATCCACCAGGTCGGACCAGTGCTTAAAATGAAGCTCTGTGCCGTTGGTTCCCAGTTCATCGTTTCTGTACAGCATCAGGACATTCTGGATAACCAGTCCGTATGCCTTGCCGGGATAAACATATTCTCCTACCTCAGCAGACCAGCTGGGCGTCCAGTCCATCACGCTCAGATTCTCATAGGTTCCGTTTACCAGCTGGCTCCAGCGAGTCTCATTCAGACCGAAGATAATGTCACCGTCCTTATTCTCGTTTGCCGCCTGAATAGCAGCAACATCTCCGGAAATGACACTGTTGTCATCCATTGAAATGGTAAACCCTGCTTTCTTCGCCTCATTTTCCAGCCAGGTTGCCCTCTCAGTGGAGTTGGAGTTGGAATAAATTCTGATGGTATAATCAGAATAATCCTTATTCTCCCCTCCCGCACCGCCGGAACCTGACTTTCCGGAATCACCGCAGGCCCCGAGGGACAAGACCATCATACCGGCAAGTAAAACCGCAATACTCTTTTTCATAATCTTTCTCTCCTTTTTGTTTTTCAGCCATAAAACAGCTGCACCTTTATTATACCCTCAATGCGCTTATTTTGCAATAGAGGTGTCTTCCAGAAGCGCCCCCATCTCCTCAAGCAATTCCTCAGTCCTGCTCAGCAGCAGCTCCGCATCTGTCTCCACCAGCCCGGTCTTCTTATATTTATAGGTAAAGTAAGGTGTCCCGTAGGCTGTAAACGCCAGATCCTTCCCATATTTTTCCAGCAGTTCCGGAATCTTCAGCGGGTTCACCGCTGCGTCAGGACGGAAAGTAAACGTGATCCGCTCATTCTTTCCCTTGATCTCCGTCATGTACAGCCTGTGTGCCGCAACCCGAATCAGCGCAATGCGCAGAAGATTGTCCACGGACTTCGGTATCTCACCGAATCGGTCCAGCAGCTCATCCTTCATGTCATCCCTCTCCCTCACATTTTCGATTCCGGCAATGCGCTTGTAGATGTCCAGCTTCTGCACCTCGTTCACAATGTAAACGGCGGGAATGAAGGCATCCACGTCCAAATCGATGAGCGTCGCGAAATCCTCCGCAGTCTTAACTCCCTTCAGGGTCTGTACCGCCTCATTCAGCATCTTGCAATACAGATCGTACCCCACGGCCTCCATATGCCCATGCTGCTGCACGCCCAGCAGATTCCCCGCCCCGCGGATCTCCAAATCGCGCATGGCAATCTTGAACCCGCTTCCCAAATCGGTAAACTCCCTGATCGCCTCCAGCCTCTTCTCCGCCACCTCCTTCAGCACCTTATCCCTTTTATACATCAGAAATGCATAGGCGGTGCGGTTGGATCGTCCGACGCGGCCCCGCAGCTGATACAGCTGGGAAAGCCCCATATTGTCCGAGTCATGAATGATCATTGTATTCACATTGGAGATGTCCAATCCCGTCTCAATAATGGTGGTTGACACCAGCACGTCAATCTCTCCGCCGATAAAGTCATACATGATCTTTTCAAGCTCATGCTCCTTCATCTGACCGTGGGCATAAGCCACCGTCGCCTCCGGCACCAGCGCGGCAATCCTGGCCGCCACATCGGCAATGTTATTGACTCTGTTGTAAACATAATAAACCTGTCCGTTCCTGGCAAGTTCACGTACACAGGCCTCCCTCACCAGTTCTTCGTTGTACTCACAGACAAAGGTCTGAATTGGCAGTCTGTCCTCCGGTGCTTCTTCCAGCACACTCATATCACGGATACCCACCAGACTCATATGGAGCGTTCTGGGAATGGGCGTTGCCGTCAGCGTGAGTACATCCACGTTTTCCTTCAGCTTTTTGATCTTCTCCTTGTGAGCCACGCCAAACCGCTGCTCCTCATCTATGACCAGCAGTCCGAGATCCTTGAATTTCATATCACCGGACAATACCCTGTGGGTTCCGATACATATATCCACTAAACCCTTTTGTATGTCCGCTATGGTTTTCTTCAGCTCTCCGGGAGTGCGGAACCTGCTTATCAGTTCCACCCGCACGGGGAAATCCTTCATCCGCTGTACAAAAGTAGTATAGTGCTGCTGCGCCAGAATTGTGGTAGGGACCAGATACACCACCTGTTTTCCCTCCTGCACCGCCTTAAAAGCGGCCCGAAGGGCAATCTCCGTCTTTCCGTAGCCCACATCGCCGCAGATCAGGCGGTCCATAATCTTACCGCTCTCCATGTCCGCCTTTGTCTCTGCGATAGCGTTCAGCTGATCCTCCGTCTCCTCAAAGGGAAACATTTCCTCGAACTCCCGCTGCCAGACAGTATCCTTCCCAAAGCGATAGCCTTCCCCCGCCTGCCTGGAAGCGTACAGTTCAACCAGATCCTTCGCCACCTCGCTGACCGCTCCGCGCACTCTTGTCTTGGTCTTCTCCCATTCCTTTGAGCCCAGCTTGTTCAGCTTCGGCCTCCTGGCCTCGGCGGAAGCATACTTCTGGATAACGTCCAGACCCGTGGCAAGTACATACAGATTGCCTCCGTCACGGTATTCTATCTTGATGTAATCCTTGACCACACCTTCCATCTCAACCTTTTCTATTCCCCGGTAGATACCCAGACCATGGCTTTCGTGGACCACATAGTCGCCTACCTTCAGCTCGCCCATGTCCTTGATCTTCTGGCCCTGATAAAGTTTCTTCGCCTTTTTCTTTTTCTTCTCTGCACCAAAGATGTCCGTCTCCGACAACACTACGAACTTCAGCAACGGATATTCAAACCCCTTGCCCACATGGCCATAATAGGTCAGCACTTCCCCCGGCTGTACTTCCCGCAGGGGATCCTCAGTGTAGACCGCCGCCAGCTCCTGATCCCGCAGATCCTCTGCCAGTCTCCTGGCCCTTGTGCGGGAACCGGAAAGCAGCAGGACACGGTACCCATTCCTCTTAAACTGCCGCAAATCCTTGACCAGCGCCTCAAAGCTGTTGTTGTAAGGAGCAAGGTTTCGTGCGGCCACATCAATCCTTCGCTCCGGTTTAAAATATCCGCCCTTTGTATCCAGAGTTGAGACGGTGATAACATTACCACCCTGAAGTTTGGCCGCCACTTCCTCACCGCTGTAGAGGATGCTCATCTGCCCCGGCAGACAAAACCCTTTTTCCGCCCTCTGGGCCATGCTCTCCCGAAATTCCAGTTCCACAGCCTCTGCATGTTCCTTGAGACGGGCAGGCTCCTCCAGAAAAAAGACCGGTTTCCCTGCCGCACCTTCTTTTCCCGACACATGTGTCAGCATTTCCGGCAGAGTTACGGTATCTTCATAAAAATAGCGGATATATCCCTCCAAATTTACCTTGCTCTTAAACTCCAGCAGCTGCTCCTTCAGCTCCCTGACCTGAGTGGCAATCCTGGCGGCCTCCTCCGTTTTAAAAGCGTCTCTGAACAGCTTTTCCTGATTTTTTGCCTCTGCCTCCAGTTTTTTCAGGCCGGCCCTGATCCTTGCATCATCCAGCACAAACTCCGTGGCCGGAAATACGGAAACACTCTCCAGCTTTTCGATGGAACGCTGGCTTAAGATATCAAAGCTTCGAACGGATTCCACTTCATCTCCCCACAGTTCGATGCGGTAAGGGTTTTCCTCCGTCAGATCAAAAATATCTATAATTCCTCCGCGGACGGAAAATTGTCCCGGATTCTCCACCTGATAGCTCTTCTCATACCCAAAAGCAACCAGCTTTTCCGCCAGACTGCTCTCGTCCAGCGTCCCGCCCTTCTCAATGTCGATCACATCCGTCTCCCTGTCCCACAGGGCCAGGGGAGTCATCAGCGCCGCGTAGGTGGTGACAATGGTCAGAGGTTTGTGCTCCATCAGGCGGCGCATAGTCCTGACGCGCTCTCTCACCAACTGATTGCCGTGAATATCCGCCTGAAAAAAAATCAGATCCTTAGCCGGGTACAACATGACATTTCTGTCATAAAATTTGTATTCCTCGAATATTTCTCTGGCTTTCAGGTCACTGTAAGTAACGATGGCCTTAACCTTAATGCCATCGCTCAATCCGTATATCATATGCAGTTTTTGTGAATCTACGCACCCCGTAAGTGCCACGGGGCCTTTCCCTTTTCGCAGTGTCTCCTTCAGGCTGTCATATTCCGCCAGCTCCTGAAGAGGTGAGAGTAATGCCTGCATTTCTTATTCCCCCTGCCCGTCAGGGCGGTTCTTTTTATTAAACTCATTCATCGCCGCATCAGCACCCTGTGAAAGAATCATCCGAATTGCGTCAGCTGCCCTGCCCACGGACTCATCCATGATCTTTCGCTCCTCCGTAGAAAAGTGCCCCAGCACATAATCTGCCAAATCCCATTCCTTTGGCTTTTCCCCCACGCCCGTGCGAATTCTGACAAATGTGTCATGTCCCAGATGCGCTATGATGTTCTTCAGTCCGTTATGACCACCGGCGCTGCCCTTTTTCCGAATGCGCAGCTGCCCCACATCCAAACTGATGTCATCTGAGATGACCACCAGTTCTGCTGTCTCGTCCACCTTGTAATAATCGACCAGCTCCCGGACACATTCCCCGCTGAGATTCATATAAGTAAGAGGTTTTGCCAGAATACATTTCTGCCCTGCCACTACGCCCTTGCCGATAACCGCCCTGTGCTTCATCTCCAGCACGGAGATATTTTCCTGGTCCGCAAGCTTATCTATGACTTCAAACCCGATATTATGCCTCGTGTTTTCGTATTTCTTTTCATAATTACCAAGACCAACAATGATATACATTTCTACCTCTTTTCGCGCCGGCGCGCTCTCTGTTTGTCTGATGCCAAACGCTTTCTCGTTAATGGCATTGCGCCCATTACATCATAACGGATTCAATTTTAAGATGCAAGAGTATCTGCTCAGTTCATTTCAAATCCTGCAAGCGGATGAACCGGACGTAACAATTCATCCTTACAGAATTTAATGGAATTGGGAGTGGGTTTATGGTAAGATAATAACGACAAGCGCATTGACAAAACTAAGGATTTTGCAGGTTACAGGCTTGAATCAGAAGTTACAGAGGAGGTTCATAAGCATTGATAGACATTATAGCAGGTGGCAAATGCGATTAGAAACCAGGCGCCTCATACTGCGAGATTATGAGGAAAGCGATAAAACTGCATATTTTAAGCTGAAAAGCGATTCAAAGACTATGTATTATCTGCAGGATATACAGCTTTTTACACAGGAAGAATCAGATATAGAATTTGCAAAAATATTGCAGGATCAAAAAAGTAAAGACAGAAAATTTTATTTTCTGCATATGGAATTGAAAGATTCACATGAACAGGTCGGCAGTGTGGGATATACGGTCAATGACAATACACCCGTCGGCAAACTGGTGGGTGCCGGATATTTTATATTTCCGCAGTTTTGGAATCAGGGATATGTAACAGAGGCGTTTAAAAGGGTTTTAGAATTTGCCTTTCTTGAAAATAACGTTTATCGAATCACTACAGGGTGTCTGTCCGAAAACATCGGCTCAGAGAAAGTGATGCAAAAATGCGGTCTGATCAAAGAAGCTGAACATGTGGATTGGGAATGGCATGATGGAAAAATGAAAACCCGGCTGGAATACAGACTATTAAAAAATGAATGGATTAAGCTACAGGCAGATCAATAAGATGAAAGTGGAAACGGCTGTATAGAAAGCGGACGGGAGAGGTAATGCGTCTGGAGGTTATGAGGATCTGGGTATAAAAGGATTCTAAACGAAGTGAAAAGAGAAAGTGGGACAAGATTGTATGAGCAACGAAATTTGTGATGAAAGATCGGTAATTCGCAATGTGATTATTTCAAGCCAGCACCTGGACAAAAGAAGCACCGATAGTATTGAAGATATTGTCTCAGATATATGCGGTTTGCAGTATGATCCGAATCCAACCATCCATTTGAACCATTATATGATGCTTTGGAACAGAAAAAAGGACTTTGCTGTCGAAGACCTGGATACTGCAGCGTATAAAGAGTTTAAAATTACGGAAGCGTTTGCCTTCAAGCGCAATATGTTTTTTGTTCCGACCAATGAATTTGCAATTTATCGTGCCGCACTAAAGGATGTTGTAAGATGGGGGGCTTCGGATGAAAGCTGGTTAGCGGCGGCGAGCAGCCCAAGCGACCTGGCCGCGGAAGAGGAATTGAAGAAAGGGCTAAAGGATCAGCCCGGTATGACCACCAGCCAGATTTGGGAGTGCTTACATCTATCAGATGAATGGGATGCGTATGTAAAAGGAAGAAGAGCAGGTGATCTCAGCTTTGAACTGCCCATATTCCGTGCATTTTACAGGCTGAAACGCAAGACTGATCTGGTAACCTGCGGCAGAAATCCGGGAACATT
>JAIDME010000470.1 GCA_029050705.1 Acetatifactor sp. | reverse complement strand
CTATGATTGTCATATTGTTTGAATAAGTGTTGTGCGCAGACAGTTATTTTAACAATGTTGATGATATAAATTATGAATTAAAATTTTTTAGGAGGAGTAAAATGCAAAGTATAAGAATATTAGAAATGCCGGATTGCAAAATGGTATCATCGGGGAAAGGAATGTTTGGGGAAGAAAAATTTGATAGGTTTGAGGAATGGATTTCCTCGCAGAAACGCAGTCTGTTCCCAAAGGATTTCCTGTTTGGCGGAGAAGACGGCTTTACATGGCTGTATATGTTTGAAGACGGCATGAGCGTTCCACCGGAATTTGAGATCGTGGATTTTAAGGGCGGACTTTACGCTGTTGCAACAGATATCGATCAAAAAACAGACACGGAACTTATGAATACGGAAGTGAATAAGTTTTTGAGTGAAAATGGCTTTGAGCGAGATACGCAGCGTACTGATCTGGGCAATATCATCACTTCTCATGCCGTGCAGGAAATAATGGGATATGAGCAGATGGATTATTATTTTCCGATAAAGGCAAAAAATATTTGAAAAAGAAGGTTGGATCAGTGCCGACATTGGGTGAAAATTCGGAAAATGCCCGCGAGTCAGGAAACCAAAAATCTATTTCCGGGAAAGCGGGAATATGGCCGCTTTCCCGGTTTTTGGCACAACTACCTTATATATGTATCTTTAGCAATGAACTTTCTACTTCTTCGATGACACTTTTGCTCCTTCAATGACTTTTTTGTAGGGTGCAATCATTCCCTCGTTGATATGGCTGCCGGCTTTTTTCTTTAGTGTCGGAGAGGAGAGCAGAGCACCCACCAGATACATTTTCAGCACAGTGCCTCTGTGCTTTTGAGGGAAATCATACTGGCCGTGAGCCTTGTAAAACTGATGGTCTGCTTTCATCATACCCTGCATCAGATAGATCAGGTCGCGGAAGATTTTCATTCCGCCCACACCGTAAAAGTTCTGGGGCTGGATGTGGCGGTGGGAGAGGGCATAGGCCAGTGTGGAGGCCATGCGGTCAATTTCATGGTTCGGATCCGCCTCATCGGTGGCGATACCGGCCAGGAAGTTGCCGCCCACCTGGCTGCGCCCTTCCAGGATCATTTGAAGGTTATACTCAGAACTGAAGGGGCCGCTGATCAGGTAGCCGGTGGGGGAACCCATGGTGACAGTGCGATGTCCGTTGCAGAATTGCCTGTCATCATAGCATTTGAACACGGAACCCATGGAATGGTCGCTGATGGTAAAGGCATATACTATGGCATCTGAGGTCTGGATCTCTTCCCGCAGGAATCTGTCAAAGCCGTCTGTATAGACGCATTTTCCGTCAGACGCGCAGTGGAAGCAGCCCAGGCAGCCGCCGCGCAGAGGATATTCGCGGATATTGATGATGCAGCTTTCGCAGGGCAGCACGGCCCGGAAGCGGTCGATCATACTCTGAAGCTGTGCATCTTCCCTGCGGCAGTCGGTGACAATAGCCACCTTCTTTGCAGCAAGGGATTTCCTTGGGCGATCGGAGGCGGTCTTTTCGGGGACGGTTACAGTCATAGGGGTAAACGATACTCCGGGAGCAGGAAGAGGCTCGAAGCTTTCCTGCTTTACGCACCAGAGTACATAGGAAAAGAACTTTCTTGCCTCCTGCCGGCCTTTTTGGGTCAGCAGATCGTCCATATCTGCGGAGAGACCGCGGATAAACCGCAGTCCCAGATCCTGGCAGTTATCCTGAATGTAGCGGTGTGCTGTCACATCATAGAAATGCTTGGAGGTGGTGATCTGTGTGGCATATTTTCCGGACAGATCGATACCGGATGCCTTTACCAGTTCAATAAAGCGGTGAAGCTGGCTGGGAGCAATAAAGGTGTAGACAGGATAGGAAAAAAGAATCAGTTCTGCCGTTTCCAGAGC
>JAIDME010000047.1 GCA_029050705.1 Acetatifactor sp. | reverse complement strand
AGCTGTGGATAAGAGACAGGTCCATGATCAGGGCAGGCGCGGAGACGGGTGTGATACAGTTCGTGGATTCCTTTATAAAGGCGGCGTTGTATGTGCTGCTGGTTCTGATGATCGCGTCTTCCTTCGGCGTGGAGGCGGCGAGTATCGTGGCACTCTTAGGTTCTGCGGGCGTGGCTATCGGCCTTGCCATTCAGGGAAGCCTGTCCAATCTGGCGGGCGGCGTACTGATTTTGCTCTTAAAGCCCTTTCGGGTGGGAGATTATATTCAGGAAAGCGCCACGGGCTATGAGGGGACGGTGAAGGAAATTCAGATTTTCTACACGAAGCTGCTGACACCGGACAACAAAGCTGTCATACTGCCCAACGGACAATTGGCTAACAACAGTATTGTCAATGCGTCCCAGGAGGACAGAAGGATGGATATTGTTGTAGGGGTTTCCTACAAGGCTGACCTGAAACGGGCAAAGGAAGTACTGGAGGCTGTGCTGCGGGAGGATGAAGCGGTTTTAAAGAATAAGGATATACTGGTGTTTGTAAGTGAACTGGGCAGTTCCAGTGTAAACATAGGTGTGCGCTGCTGGTTCAGCAAGGAGGATTTCTGGCCCGGAAAGTGGAGAGTTACCGAAAACTGTAAGCTGGCGCTGGATGCTGCGGGCATTGAGATTCCCTTTAACCAGCTGGATGTGCATGTAAACTGAGTATAACAGTTCAGCTATGCAGCCTGTCAGCCGCCTGGCTGAATTGTTACAAAAAATATATAAAAATAAAAATTTGGGTTGAAAAAAACAGACAGAACAGATATAATACATTTAGTCGCGCTTTATGGGCGGCAGATGCTTCCGTGGCTCAGTCGGTAGAGCGACGCACTCGTAATGCGTAGGTCACCGGTTCGAATCCGGTCGGGAGCTTAGGTTCGTCAGAGAACCCTATGTAAGGTCCGAAAGCGGTTGCTTTCGGCCTTTGTATTTTACAGGAAATGATGTCTTTTTTTGCGAGGCTGCTCGCTTTCTCAGAGTCTGAATTTCTTCTTGATCCTGTGCTCCAGAACCTGAATGGACTTGTAGAACATCAGGGCGATGAGGCAGAGGATGATGATACTGGTGATGACCATATCCAGCCGGAATACCTGTGATCCATAGATGATCAGGTATCCAAGCCCCCGCCTTGCCGCAAGGAATTCCCCGATGATGACGCCCACCAGGGCAAGCCCGATATTGACTTTGGCCGTGCTGAGAAGGATGGGAAGTGAACCGGGCAGAACCACTTTAAAAAAGGCGTCCTGTTGTTTCCCGCCCAGGGTGTGGATCAGAGTGATCTTCTCCGGATCCACCTGCTGGAAGCCCGTGTAAAAGCTGATGATGGAACCAAAGACAGCCACGGAGATTCCGGCTACAATGATGGTGGTGCTGCCGGTGCCCAGCCATACGATAAAGAGCGGTGCCAGGGCGGATTTCGGCAGGCTGTTCAGAACTACCAGATATGGCTCCAGTATTTCCGAGAGCTTTCTGGAATACCAGAGCATTGTAGCCACCAGCAGGCTGAGGACGATCACCAGGAGAAAGCTGGCTATGGTCTCAAAGAGGGTTACACCAATGTGGGAGAGCATATGGTTCGTACTCAGCTGTTTGATAAAGCATTGTACTACCCGGCTTGGACTGGAAAAGAAAAATGAGTCAATCCAGCCCAAGTCTGCGCTTATCTCCCAAAGTCCCAGAAAGAGCAGGAAGAGGATGATACGCCAGGAGGATACCTGGTGGTGATGCCGCCTGTGCGCCCGGACAAACTCCTCCTGTTTTGTCAGTTCATGGTTGTTCCGCTTCGTTTTCATGTGTCAAATCCTCCCAAAGCCTGTTGAATAAAAGTTGAAATTCCGGTGCGTTTCTGGCGGCCAGGGGCGAATCATCCTTCAAAGTCAGCTTTATGGGCATCTCCGTCTTGACCACAGCCGGTCGGCCGGAGAGAATGATAATTTTGTCAGCGAGGCTGATGGCTTCCGACAGGTCATGAGTAATGATGATCATGGTCTTGCCGGCGGCGCGTATCAGGCGGCAGATATCGGCTGAAACCATGAGCCTGGTCTGGTAGTCCAGAGCACTGAAGGGCTCGTCGAGGAGCAGAAGCTGGGGCTCCAGGGCAAGGGTGCGGATCAGGGCGGCTCGCTGCTTCATGCCGCCGGAGAGCTCGTCGGGGCGTTTGTCCCGAAAGCCGTCCAGTCCGTATTCCACCAGCAGGCGGTCCACAACCGCCAGCCGTTCCGGGGTCAGCATATGATGGAGTTCCAGCCCCAGAGTCACATTCCGATAAACGCTTCGCCATTCAAAAAGATGGTCTCGCTGCAGCATATATCCGATCTTCGGATAGTTCAGACTGCCATCGGGATTGTTGAAAAGGATGGTCCCCTGTTCCGGGTTCAGGAGTCCGGCTATGATGGAGAGGAGTGTGGATTTTCCGCATCCGCTGGGGCCCACTATGGCGACAAACTCTCCCTCACACACCTCAAAGGAGATATTCTCCAGCGCTTTTGTCTCGCCGTGGAGGCTGTGATAGGAATAGCCGATGTTTTTCAACTCCAGAATGTTTTGCATAGAATGCCATTCCTTTTTTCTTTTATCTTAAGATATGTTCAACGGAGAAAAGGCGTTCATGAAATCCCCGTCATGTGAATTATCAATATGTAATTGATTTTTTTTAAAATTGATAGTAGCATGATAATAGGACATCAATTAAATAT
>JAIDME010000469.1 GCA_029050705.1 Acetatifactor sp. | reverse complement strand
ATCCCAGACCATGCGGGGCTGGTATTATCTGCCCTTTGCAGAGAAACCCGAAACCAGTGACTGGTGGAAGATGGACAATGCTTCCCGGGATAAAAAGCAGGGCCCTGACATGCAGATCGATGTCTGGGTAAAGGAAGTGGAGGATGGTGTGGATGTCAGGGTAAAGACCTCCGGCGTGGAGGGCGCCCCCTGGAGAATTGAGCTTGCCTTTTCCGGCGTCAATTTAATGACCAATGAATATATGGATATGCCGTTGACCGGCAGTGAGGTCATTGTGGTGAAGAAGGGTTATACGGAGGTAGGAAACGGGAGCGATGCCCTGATCGTGGGGCCCTGCTTCGGGGAGCATCATTTCACCGAGGGCAAGGAGGACAGCGAGGCCAAGACACCGGGTGCGGCGACACTGTATCTGACGGACTATACGGCCTTTGACCATACCATTGAGATTCGGAACAAGAGGAGTATGTACGCAAAGCAATGAGAGAATTAACCACGGACCGGGGACTGGCGGAAAGGTATATTCCACACTTGAGATACGACAGAGCGGAGCCATACAGCCCGGAGGGCGTGGGGTACACGGTATACACGGCCCAAGATGCCTGTCAGACAGATGCCATCCCTTTGACAGCTGTCAGAAGCCGTTCCTGCAGACTGCAGATTGAGTTGGAACCGGGGGAGACGGTGATTGAATATGCCTTCTATTATGATTTCGACATTCAGCACTTGTACGATCTGGAGCATGTGTTTGTGAAGGTGGACCGGGAGGGCGGAATAACAGGTATTCTGGGCAGCTTTCACGGTAAGTTCCTGAATGATCTCATAGAGGGCGAGACTCAGTTTGAGGGCACTCATGTCATTCTGTATGTACAGCCGGGAAAGCATGCCTTTATGCCGAAGCCCCATTACTTCAGACTGTTTCCGGACCGGGACAGGTGCTGCGGAGAATATGCGGGCAGGGATGGACTTCTCATTGCTCCCATGTTTGAGGGAAGGCTTTTCACGGATGAGGTTTTTGACAGAAAGGTTGAGCGGTATATCCGGGAGAACCACGCCTTTGTGCCAACATGGGAGTTCGCGGCGCGGCATCCGGAGCCGCATTCGGCGCAGGAGCCGAATCTGCATACTGCGGGCAGTGCCCGCCGGGCTGAGGAAACGGGCCTGTACACGACGCAGGATGGAAAACTGCACACGGTGGGCGGTGCCCGTCGGGCTGAGGATGTGCTGATGCCCTGGGAAGAGCTGGATGCGCTGATCGTTGAGCGTATTACGGAATGGAAGAATAAAATTGAGAGAGCGGCGGAACAGCCGTGATGAAAGGAATGGAGGGTGTATATGAGCAGTTCATTTATCATGCCGAAGCAGATCATAAGCGGTGCGGGAGCGCTGAAGCAGGCGGAGGGCAGCATGGCGGGGCTTGGGAAAAAAGCCCTGGTGGTTACGGACGAGGTGATGATCCGTCTGGGAAATCTGGCACATGTGGAGGAAGCCCTGAAAAGCTGCGGCATTCAGTATGCGGTATACTCCGGCATATCGGGAGAACCCACGGATGTAATGATTGCGGAGGGGCTGGAAATCTATAAGAGAGAGGGTTGTGATTTCCTTGTGGCCCTGGGAGGCGGAAGCCCCATCGATTCCATGAAAGCAATCGGAGCGCTGGTGGGAAACGGCGGTGTCATCACGGATTATCTGGGCAAGGTGATCGAAAAGGAGACACCGCCCATGGTGGCAGTGCCCACAACGGCGGGAACAGGCTCCGAGGCTACGCAGTTTACCATTATAACGGATACCGGGCGGGATATTAAGATGCTGTTGAAGGGGGCTGTGCTGATGCCCACACTGGCGGTTATCGACCCTCAGTTCACTATGACTGCGCCGCCCGCCATCACTGCGGCTACCGGCCTGGATGCCCTGACCCACGCGGTGGAGGCCTATACATCAAGAAAAGCGCAGCCCCTGTCGGACGTGTTTGCACTGTCGGCTGTGAAAAGAATTTTTACCTGGCTGCCGGAGGCCTTCCGGCACGGTGACAATGTGCAGGCCAGGGAAGAGATGTCGCTTGCGGCACTGGAGGCGGGAATCGCATTTAACAATGCGTCGGTGACCATCGTTCATGGTATGAGCCGGCCCATCGGGGCTCTGTTCCATGTGCCTCACGGTATTTCCAATGCCATGCTTCTGGAGAAGTGTCTTTCCTATGTACTGGACGGGGCTTATGAGCGCTTCGGACGGCTGGGCAGGGAGATTGGCGTGGCGGCTCCCGGTATCGGGGACAGGGAAGCAAGCGAAAGCTTCCTGAAGGCGGTTGTGGACATCTGCAGGACCTGTGAGATTCCGACCCTGAGGGAATACGGCATTGAGAAGGAAAGCTATACAAAAGTGATTGATAAAATGTCCGAGGATGCCATGGCCAGCGGAAGCCCCTCCAATACAAGAAAGGAAATCAGCGTGGAGGATGTGAGGGCGATCTACGCCGGACTTTACGAGTAGAATGAAAAGGTTGAATAAAAAAGCGTATTTAACCTGTTGATATAAGTGCGCGTCGCAACGCGCGGATGGGTGTAAGAAGGGATGCAGTATATTGAATTTGACAAAAACAGGCCTGTGGATCTGGTTCTGCTGGGAAGGATTGCTGTGGACTTTAATCCGGTGGACTATTTTCACCCCCTGGAGGAGTGTACCACTTTCAAGAAGTACCTGGGAGGCTCACCTGCCAATATTGCGGTGGGAGTGCGCAGGCATGGCATGAATACGGGATTTTTTGCCAGGGTCTCCGACGATCAGTTCGGTGATTTTGTAACTCATTATTTTGATAGGGAGGGCATTGATACTTCCCGCATCCGCAGGTGCACCAACGGAGAAAAGATCGGGCTGACCTTTACGGAGATCATTTCGCCGGAGGAGAGCCGCATATTGATGTACCGCAACTGCATAGCGGATCTGCAGCTCTGCGTGGACGACATTGACGAAGAGTATATTAAGAACACAAAGGCCCTGCTGATCTCGGGTACCTCCCTTGCGGAGAGTCCATCCAGGGAGGCGGCGCTGAAAGCGATGATGCTTGCGAAAAGGAACAACACAAAGCTGATCTTTGATATTGATTACCGGGAGTACAACTGGAAGAACAAAGATGAAATCTCCATTTATTACTCCATGGTGGCAGGAGAGGCGGATATTATCTTAGGCTCCAGAGAAGAATTTGACCTTACTGAAAAGTTGGTCTGCCCGGGCAGGAGCGACAGGGAGACGGCGGACTACTGGATGTCAAAGAACGCGAAGATACTGGTCATCAAGCACGGAAAAGAAGGTTCGACCGCTTACACAAAAGACGGAAAGAGCTTTTCCATCAAGCCCTTTCCCGTGGATTGTCTGAAGTCCTTCGGGGGAGGGGACGGTTATGCCGCAGGCTTCCTTTATGGTCTGTATCAGGGCTGGGAAATGATAGACTGTCTGGAGTTCGGCAGCGCCGAGGCATCCATGATGGTGGCAAGCCATTCCTGTTCCGACGATCTGCCGAACCCTGAGCAGGTGAAGAAATTCATACGGGACAGCAAGGAAAAATACGGCGAGATGGTGGCCAGAGTAGTGTGAGAAGAAGTTCTAATGCTCACCAGCCAAAAGCCTGATTCTCAGGCTTGGCTGTTTCGCAAAGAACTTCTAAGTCTCACGCGGAAAAATGCCTAAAAAATGTGCTGTAAACAGCACATAGGCGTTTTTCATCGCGATATGTGATTCCGAGAGTATATCGATATATAAAGGAGGCAGGAAATGAAGACAACACACATGACAGTGGCCCAGGCGCTGGTAAAATTCCTGGATAACCAGTATGTGCTGCGGGATGGGGTGGAAACAAAGTTTGTTGAAGGTGTATTCACCATCTTCGGGCATGGCATCGTTGTGGGACTGGGTCAGGCTCTGGACGAGAATCCGGGCGGGCTGAAGGTGTTCCAGGGAAGGAACGAGCAGGGGATGGCCCATGTGGCCGCAGCCTTTGCAAAGCAGAATAACAGGAAGAGGATCATTGCCTGTGCGTCCTCCATAGGACCCGGGGCGGCCAACATGGTGACGGCTGCTGCCTGTGCAACAGTCAACAACATTCCTCTGCTGCTTCTGCCGGGCGACACCTTTGCCACCAGGCAGCCGGATCCCGTGCTGCAGCAGCTGGAGCAGAGCAGCGCTCCCTCCGTTACCACAAATGACGCTTTCAGGCCGGTGTGCAAATACTGGGACAGGATTGTCCGGCCGGAGCAGCTGATGAGTACCATGATACAGGCTATGCGGGTGCTGACGGACCCGGCGGAGACCGGGGCGGTCTGCATTGCCTTAAGCCAGGACGTGGAGGGCGAGGCTTACGATTATCCGGATTCCTTCTTCGAAAAAAGAGTACATAAGATTACAAGAGCGATTCCCGCTGAGGAGGAGCTTCTGGATGCGGTGGAAATTCTGAAGAAAAGCAGACATCCCCTGGTCATCTGCGGCGGTGGAGTCAGATATTCCGAGGCCGGAAGGGTACTGGAGCAGTTCTGCAGTGATTTCAACATTCCCTTTGCGGAGACCCAGGCGGGCAAAAGTGCCTGTGCAGGCTCTTCCCCCTATAATCTGGGGGGTGTGGGTGTCAC
>JAIDME010000468.1 GCA_029050705.1 Acetatifactor sp. | reverse complement strand
ATCATACAGAGACTTGTAATTTTTTGCATACTCATTCAGACCGGCAGCGTCCGTCTGGATCAAAGATGCCATCTGGTCGATGAAGGAGCCGGTGCCGCCGGCGCAGATTCCGTTCATGCGCTGTTCCACATTGCCGTCCTCAAAATAGATTATTTTTGCATCCTCACCGCCAAGCTCTATGGCCACGTCTGTTTTTGGAGCAAGCTCCTTTAAGGAGGTGGCAACGGCAATAACTTCCTGGGTAAAGGGAACGCCCAGATGGTTTGCCAGGGTAAGGCCGCCGGAACCGGTGATCATGGGATGCAGTGTCAGGTTTCCCAGCGACTTGTAAGCCTTGTTTAAAAGTGAAGAAAGAGTTTCACGAATATTGGCATAGTGACGCTCATAATCGGAAAACAAAATATGATGCTGTTCATCCAGTATTGCAATCTTGACTGTGGTGGAACCGATGTCGATGCCGAGGGATGCGGCGTTGTTGGTCATTTCCATGCAGACACGTCCTTCCTGTGAGTTGTCCTTTTGCTGAAAGAGTTTATTTAAAATGTTTATGCCGACACAATCCGACACACTAGGCTATTATACGACACAAATGATAAAAAAGCAACGAACAAAAGGGATGAAATGTTTATTAAAATACTGATTTTTCTATAAAAAATGGAAATGCTTGGTTTACTTATAAAGGGGGGCATGGTACAATGTATTCATGTTTTTTCGGAAGATGCAGGTGTGAAAGGAACTATAAATTATGAGCAAATGGGAAAAGAAATTCGGAAAGTATGCCATTCCGAATCTGACTTATATTTTAATAGGCTGTTATGTGGCGGGATATCTTTTCACCTGGATCGCGCCTTCGATCATGAATTACCTGACACTGAATCCCTATGCGATTCTGCACGGGCAGGTCTGGAGGCTTTTGACATGGGTCATTTCGCCGCCTTCTTCCTTTAATATTTTTACAATTATCATGCTGACGTTCTATTTGAGTCTTGGGACTACGCTGGAAAAGG
The DNA here is from genome assembly GCA_029050705.1 of Acetatifactor sp. Lineage (GTDB taxonomy): Bacteria > Bacillota > Clostridia > Lachnospirales > Lachnospiraceae > Acetatifactor. The sequence goes on along the minus strand of JAIDME010000468.1, from coordinate 27 downwards.
TGTGGGGGACATGGCAATATAACGTAT
>JAIDME010000467.1 GCA_029050705.1 Acetatifactor sp. | reverse complement strand
TTTGTTCAATGTCTATTTGTTTTCCATCCCCGCATTCTTTTACCTTCGCCTGCTGCCCGGGTTGCTTTTTTCGACACGCTTTCGCTCTCTCAAAGCAACCCGGGCAGGCGGCTCATTGCTGACAAGCGGGCTAAACAGTAACCAACAATTCAGCTCTGCGACAAGTCACGTCAGTGCCGAAAACAGAAAAATGACAATTCCCAGAACCACAAGAACAATGCCTGTGGCACGGTTAAGAGTCTTTGGCTCCGCCTTGTTGGCAAATTTTGCCGCTATTCTCGCCCATAACAGAGTAAAGATCACGCATAAGGCCAGGACGGTGTAATCCGGCATGCCGCCAAGGGCAAAGTGGGAAGCTGCTCCCGTGAACGCCGTGAAGGTCATGATAAATACGCTGGTCCCTACCGCCGTCTTCAGTTCATAACCCAGCACCGATGTCAGTATAAGGAGCATCATCATGCCGCCCCCTGCTCCCACGAAGCCGCAGATAAAGCCTATCATGATGCCGCATATGACGGATTGTATGATCCGCTTTTTCGGGGAAACAGCCTGCATGTCCTCCTTTGTAGTCATAACCGGTTTTACAATAAATTTAATTCCCAGAAGAAACGTCATAAACACGGAGAAATTTCCCATTGTCTGAGGCGGCATAAGCTTGGAAACATAACTTCCCACAACGGTAAACACAAGAACACTGACCATCATCACTAATCCGTTTTTGACATCTAAATTTTTATTTTTACCGTATGTGTAGGCGGAGACCGCGCTGGCCAGCACATCAGAGGAAAGCGCAATGCCTACCGCCATATAGGGGTCCATGTGCAAAAAAGTGATCAGCATGGGGCTGATGACCGCCGCGGCGCTCATTCCGGCGAAGCCTGTCCCGAGCCCTGCGCCCATCCCGGCAAAAAAAGTAATCAAGATGGTCCATAATATCTCTGTCATTTATGCTTGTTCCCTCCGTATCCATTCTTCCTTTGATATGCCGGTTACGTGCTCCGTTCTCCTTTCATGCATAAGCGGGACATCCACATTTTCCATAGTCCTCTGATAGCGAAACCCTATTTTTTCCTGTACCCGTTTTGACTTATCGTTCCCGTCATAATAACCGCACCACACCTTCTTCATTCCAAGGTCCTTGAAAGCATGGCGAAGCATTTCCCCGGCCGCTTCCGGCATAAGCCCATTGCCCCAGAACGGTTTACCAAGCCAGTAGCCAAGCTCACACTCATCATCCTGCTCTGTCATATTTGTATGCCCGTTCAGTTTTAACTCTATACAGCCAACGACCGTATCGGCACCTTCCTCCTTCAGGCAGATGCAATAGCACTCCTGCCCGCTGAGTACATTTTTAATAACGTATAAGCTTTCCTCTACATTTCTATGGGGCGGCCAGCCCGCAACAGGCCCCACGTCAGGATCGCTCGCACTTTTATACAAATTCTCTGCATCTGTTTCCCGCCACGGACGCAGAAACAACCTTTTAGTTTCCAGTGTCATTTTGCCCTCTCCTCCTTTTGTCCAGTTCTATCCATTCATCCAGTGTAAGCGGTTCATAATCCGAATACTTACAGAAGCAGTTTATCATATTGCAGGGAATGTGCTGTTCCTCCCCCTGTGCATTGACCGTCACCGTATTGCGGGTTATCTCCTGAAACCGCTCCAGCAGCCGCTGGTCTCTTGTATCATGAACATGGCCGTAGAGCATATATGTTTTCGGATTTCCTGCTTCATCCACACGGTACTGCCCATTGTAGCACATGATAGGGTAATGGCACAAGACCACCTTCCGCCTGTTATCGGAGAGTTCCCCATAGGGCTTGATCCATGTAAAGCGGCCTGGTTTAAAAGCCGCCTGGTTTACAAAGCCGTCATGGTTCCCTGTTATCAGGTACAGCCTCCCGTTTAGCTGCTCCAGAAGCTGATTTGTCTGCTCTGCGGTTCCAAAGGACAAATCCCCGATAATAACCACTTCATCATTCCTGCGGACCTTCTCATTCCATTTATGTTTCATATATTCATTCATTTCCTCCACGCTTCCAAAACCCCGGCAGTCCATTTTCGTGTTCATGCCTGCGTGGAAAAAATGCAAATCCGCAATGTAATATCTCAAAATTGTCACCTTCCGTTTTGTTTTACTGAATTCATTATAACCCTTGCTGCGCCTAAAATCCATATGCTATAATCTATATCATTGTTCAAGCTTGCCTGATAAAGTAATAATGAGGACACCGAATGAATGATCTGATTGAAAACATCACAAAACTCCATACCACAGAAATGGGCATAGAACGCATAAAAAGAAATTTGCAGATTGACGTAACTGACATTGTGCAATGGTGCAGGGAACGAATTCTGAAACAAGATGCGGTCATTGAAAGAAAGGGGAAAAACTGGTATGTTGCTATAGATGATTGTATCATAACGGTAAATGCACATAGTTATACAATCATTACGGCTCATAAGAACTCATCACAGAAGCGGTTCCACTTTTCCTCATATTCCTCATGATTTACAAGTATCAGATCATAAGGAGTATATATTTCGCGTTTTTTCGCTTCTTCCACGAATCTATAGACCCATTCGTCAGATGCATCCGCTACCGCACGCACATATTTCCAGCCCTTCATGACTGCATAGTACAGCCGGGTATGACCGTCCAGGGAAATATACTGTTCCTGATGAGGCAGAACCTGTATGATAATATCCTCCGGTTTCTCAATAAAACTGCTGACAGCCCTGATCTTGTCTTCATCCACATAAAATTGGGAAGGTTGAATCTGCTCCAGCATGATCGTAAGAATCTGTGCGGGTTGAAATTTTTTGACTACACCCCCGCTCTTATCATAAAAACAGGTAATGTGCGGCGTATAAAAACAAAATGTGTCAATTACCGCCGAATAAACCGACGGATCTGCTCCTCTTATCACCGCCTCGCTGTCTGAAATAATTTCCACCTCATAGGGAACATCATCCGCCAGGAAACAGCCATGCTGGCAGAGAACCTTTTGTGAAAAACGGCTGTCCTGATATGTATCGATTCTTTTTATCTCCAATTTAACTGCTCCTTTACATCATAGCGCCGTACCTCTCCGGAAACGGGATTGAAGGGAACTTTTCTCTTATGTAATCAATTATATCCTGTTTTATGGAAAGATACAAACTGACAGTTCAACTTTCGTATTTATGAAAGCGATCTGATGTGTTATACTTATTACAGCATTTTATGTGAGGGACATGACATGGAGCATTTGGTAAATTTGGAAAGCGCAGTACTGGGGTTTTGTGTTAAAGCGAGTTATATTGATTGTCTATGCAAAAAAAGCTTGCAAAAAATTGACAAAACATCAGGAAAAATTATATATAAAAAGGACTTATTTGAAAAAGAGGGTCTGGCAAGGAATCTGGTCGCAGATGAAAAGCAGATTTTCATAAGTGATTTCTGTACCCTCTATATTTTGGGTGAGAACGATTATGAAATTGTCGGCAAATGGAAGCTCGGTGAGGATTTAAGTTCCGATATCTGCGGAATGACTGTAGATGAAAAAAGGATATACTGCTCTATTCGAAACGGAAGACTTATAACTGTTGACAGAGATTCCTTTGAAAAAAATGAGTATTCTGTTTCCGCCAGTAGTATGTGGAGTTTGAAAATATATGACAATTATTTATTATGCGGAACAGTAGACGGGCAGCTGTTGTTATTGGACAGAGAAACAATGTCCGTCGAGAAAAAACTGATTTTGGGTAAGCAGAATATACGAAGCCTGTATGTAAACGGTACAATTTTATATGCTGCCGGTCAGGATAAAAAACTGTTTAAAGTAAGTCTGCCGGAATTTGAAATAGTCAAGGTGCAAAAAAATGTGCATAAAAAGATGTTTGACTGCATTGGGCTATATGGCGATATGTTAGTGACAGTTTCCTATCCTTGCAGTGAAATTGCTTTATGGGACAAAGAGACATTAGAAAAAGGCAACGAAATACAGATTCCGTTAAGTCTCAGTGGCAATGCATTTATTGACGGAGATAAATTATATATATCTTCGCGGAATATACATGGAATCGGATTGATTAATTTGCAGTATAAATCCCCAAAAATGACGTGATCCTGCCATAGGTGTACTCGCCCTCGATCAATCCGAACTCCGGGTCATAATATTTGCCATTATACAATAATGTCCAGTGTGTATACCCCTCATTAGTATGAACGGTCAGTATGGAAAAGGGATATGGCTCAGGATTTTTCCTGGATATTCTCGTGTTTCTTTCCGCATGAGGAATACCGTATTTATCAAGAATATCAATCAGCTGGCCAATAGATGTAGGGCCGTCCGTTTTCATATCCTCAATTACTTTCTCTATGGGTTTGTCCGCGATCATTGCGATACATGCCTGACCACAGCTTGTAAAATTAATCTGTTTTACTAAGTTCATACGCACCTCCGAAAATAGTTTATGAAAAGTTGGTGAAAGCATCTGTTCTGGAAACGCTGTCTACATGGATGTATACGTCCATACAGGTCATGCCATCTTTCTCGTAAACATACTCAAAACAGGTGAGAACGTTCTCCCTTGGTTTCTCCCGAAATCCGTTTGCCTCCAGGTATTGCATAATTTTTTTATAACCATTGGGAATTCGCTCAAACGCCGCACTAAAGGGGTCATAAATGGTAATTACCGCATAATCCGCCTCCGTCTGATCCGCGTATTCCACACCGGGGCAGTCTGTCTCAAATCCATCCGGCAGAATATAGGCAGACACATATCCTCTGAGAGCAAATCTGTTCTGTAATTCGAGGGAAACATACGGAAAATCCCAGCCGATTCGTTTAGCATCCGGCTTCATCGTGAGCAAGCCGGACTTTCCGGCCCAGGCATCCATATATCCGTTGACATCATCTTCGGGGTTCGGAGTGACCATCACATATCTTGCCATTCGAAATCCCTTTACCGTCCTTATGGTGATTTCCGAATAAACTTCATCGCAGTCGGCCAGATTCTCCCGAACCAGCGCATCCAGTTTACAGCAAAACATATCACTCAATGCAATCAGCTTATTCAGCTCGGGAATAATTTCATCGCTTTCCCACTTCGATACCGTCTGACGGGAAACCGCCATCTTTTCCGACAACTGCTCCTGCGTGATTCTTTTTTGCTTTCGCAGATACTGAATATTTTTTCCCAAACTCATAATACTCTTCATACCTTTCTAAAACCCGGTCCTGCTTGCGTGACTCTGAACTGTTACTATTATCATATAAATAAAAGGAAAAATACACCACCTCAAAAGAGCTTTTTTATGCAGATATTGTCGCCTGACAGTTTACATTTTCCTTGCTTGCTTTTCCTCTGCGGTTATTATATCATAAATTCAAAGATTTCGGACAACGGAGGATACACCCATGATCAGTTTCAGAAAAATTACAGAAGACAACTTTACGGCAATCATACAGATGAAGCGCCCGGATGACGAGAAATTTGTGGCATCAAATGTCTATTCCCTGGCTCAGGCATGGTTATACAGGGAGGCCGGCGATGTCTATCCTTTCGCAATCTATCACGAAGAAACGCCGGTCGGCTTTATGATGCTGGACGAAGACACAGAAGAACGGTGTCTGGTGATATGGCGGATCATGTTTCCGGAAGAGCATCAGGGCAAGGGATACGGAACCCGGGCCATCCAACAGATAATCCAAATGGCGAAAGACTCCGGAAAGTATGATTTTATTATCCTTGACTATGTTCCCGAAAATACAGTCGCAAAGCATGTCTACGAAAAGCTGGGCTTCCTGCAAACCGGAGAAATCGTCAATAACGGCGAAATTGAGATGAAGCTTGTATTATGACGGTTCAGCGTCATATGCGAACCTGTTCGCTTTGGGATTGTGAGTCGAAGCAGGGCTGCAACATTGAGGTTAGTATGGAGAGAGGGCTGTTTTAATGGAAACATATCAGGAATTTCTGGACAGGATCAATTCATTTGAAAAAAAGGAACTGAGTTATGGGTTGGATTGTGGAAACGAATATTTTAAGGGAAATTCTTCGATTTCCTTTAAAGTTGACAAAAATAATACCTTTAGAAATTTTTACGGAGATACCATAGTTTTTGCGTTAGATGATGTTGTTAAAGAAAAATTGGCTGAATATGTGGAATTGCTTTATCAGGCTGCTCCCGAATGTTTTTGTGAAAGACTGGTTCCAAATACCTTTCATGTAACCTTACATGACCTCAGTAATGCTCCGACTTTGCAGGACGTGGCTGAAGAACTGTTCGAGAACGAACTCAGGGTAATAGAAAAAACAGGAGAAATACAAAAATGCACAAAAACAAAAATAAGAATGAAAAGTAAATACATATTTAATATGGTCAACACCAGTTTGGTTTTGGGGCTGTATCCTGCTGATGAAGATGAATACCGCGGATTAATGGAATTATATTATATCTTTGATAATGTAAAGGAATTAAGTTATCCTCTTACGCCCCACATCACACTGGCATATTACAATATTAACGGATTTGATTTACGGGCTGCCGGGATTTTGGAGGATACTGTCAATCGACTTAACGATAATGAATTCGAGCTGGAACTGAACGTTAATCATTTATACTATCAAAAATTTACAAGCATGAATGATTATATTAATATTTTTCCGTTAAAAAATAATGCCGGTGGCCGTTTTTAGCCACGGCCCACGGCAGAATCGCGCACAACATACTTGAAGGCGTCTATATCCTCAAAGCCCAGCTGCATGATCTCCTCCCTCGTCTGCGCGATATCCGCCTCCGAGGTAAATCCGGGAATCTCCGGTATCCTGACAGTGCATTTGCGCTGCAGTTTTCTTTCACTGAGATAACGCAGATTCTCTACCGTCTTCTGCGGACTCACACCGGTGTAGCACTCATATACGGCGGAATTGAGCGTTTTGACATCTATTATCATATGGTCAACCGAGTCCAGCACACACTCCAGATTGCACCTGTCCACATTCAGAGAAGTCTCCACATTCACATTGACTTTGTCCGGCAGGAGTTCCTTCAACTCCCTGATCTCCCCGGCATACAATAACGACTCCCCGCCTCCCAGCGTAACGCCTCCGCCTGTAGCCAGGAAATAGCAGTAATCTATCATCAGCTCCTTCGCAAGTTCTCCCGGGGACATCTCCCTGTAGCGGGCTGTGCTCAAAATATCCTTGTTAATACAGTACCTGCATCTCAGCGGACAGCCGTACAAACCCACCAACGTGGTAATTCCCTTTCCGTCCACTGTAAATCTGTGCCTGTTGATCGCCTGTACCTTCAATGTTTCAATCTCCTATTCCCCATTCTCATAGACCGGTACGCATTCATCATACCCGGGTTCGAGTTCGATGTCTCCCGCGATCTCATAGATTGATGCGCTTTCATCTTCAGGCGCAAGAATTTCCTCTCCCCCGATCTCATACGGCATCTCCCCTGTCAGTTCCTCCGTTGCCCCGTCCGGGTCATATTCCTCCGTCGGAGGCATCATGATATCGCCGTCCAGTTCAAGTTCCTCCTGCGGAGACACCATATTGCCCTCCCATTCCTCCGGAATCGGCGCTCCTGCCGTCTCCTCCCATTTGCCACCATTCAGTAAATCCAGATTAAAGATCTTTTCCCAATCTATATTCGACCGGCCGGAGGGATTTCCGGTATTTCCGGTCTCTCCCTGACATCCCGTCAGCATAATTCCCGCAGAGACTGCCACCACTGTCGCCTTTCCCAGCAAGGCCCTGTTCAGCGCCTCTTCCTCCTGCCGGCACTTCGGACATGTGCCGCGGCACTCCCCTTCAAAAGTGCATTCCCTCTGCTTTAAATCTATTCCAAGACCGTCCGCCAGCTTCTTTCTGATTGCCTTTAATCTCTTGCATTTTTCCTTATGAATGTTCATGTTTTCTCCCTCCCGATCCGGCAGCAGTGCGCCTTTCATCACTGATCATCATGTCTCTGCAGATATAGACGAAGAAAATCGGAAAAAGTTCTCAAGCCTATTCAACTCCCTTGGATACTTTTTTAGAATTAAGGTAAACGCACTATAGCGTGTACCTAGACCGTCAACCTTATTTTGAGAAAATAGGCTCAACTATACTTTTTTGACCCGCTATGGAGGTAAGCCTATGAACTCTACTACATCTTTAGTTGCCAGACAATACCGCTTAAACCAATGGGCTGAGCAGATCCGTGACTGCCAGAACCGTCCTGATGGAATGGCGGTCAGCGAATGGTGCAGCCTGCATGGGATCATAAAGGCCAGCTATTACTATCGACTCAAGCAGGTACACAAAGCATGTCTGGAGACAGTTTCGAAAGAAAAGTTTACACAAAGTATCGTTCCCGTTCCGCAGGAGATTATGGCTCCTGCAGCACAGACTCCTTCTGCCCCGGGAGTAGATATCTCAGTAAACGGATTCTGCATCCATGTGGCAGAAAGCACCTCTCCGGAACTACTGACCAAGGTGCTGAAGGTGGCTGCCCATGTTGAATGGCGCCACATGCTTTCAAAACGTTTACATCGTCTGCGGTTACACGGATCTTAGATCAGGTATTGATAAACTGGCTTCCATCTTTGATCGGCAGGCAGGAAAGAACCCCTTTGTCCCTGACACCCTGTATCTGTTCTGCGGCCGGAAAACTGACCGGATCAAGGGGCTGGTCTGGAAGAAGGATGGTTTCCTGCTCTTGTATAAGAGACTGGAACAGTGAAAGTTCCAATGGGCCCGGTCAACTACTATTACTGCTCTCTAAATGTGACGAATCCAGCCTGATAATCCTCTCTGCAACTGCTGCCCTGCTCAAAAAAGACAGCTAGCTTTTGCCTGTCATTTATCTTGACAAATCCCGATGATTTATCCAAATGAACTTATTTATATGGATAAACATTCTCAATGCGGAAAATATGATATTCATCGGTTTTCTTTTCCCGCATTTGGCTTAAAAAGTGGTTTGAAAAATGTCCGGCCCAATCGAAATCATAAAGGACGATAACTGTGTTTACACGACGTTTTAGTTTATCTGCAAATTTCTCTTTTAACACATTAATAATTTTTTGCCCATAAGGGAAATCTTTAAATAATTCTTCCGCCCTGTTTGTCTTTTTTTCAGAAAACCTTATTTCAATGTGTCCTGTGAAATCACCCTGAAGATAGAGTTCTTCCATAAACCGTTTGGGTTTTCCATCCACTATTTTCATAAATTCTTCAGCCGCCTGTTGAGATTCAAAAATTCCACCAAAAACCTCAAGCATATTTTTGTCTATAGCCATCGTATCGTTATTCCTCCCTCTGTTTTGCTCTGTCCTGTTGCCTGCTATACTGTCGGATATCGCGCCTTTTCCTCACCGCCGAAAAAAGTTGTGATGCGTCTTCCCAGCAGAATCATGGAAAATGCTAAAATATATGACTTAATTTAGAATCTATCTTTTTCTTCAGCATTATGTCATCACATGAAAAGACAAGCAACAAGCTGCCATAGATATTAACTTTCAGTGCATAATGCTCGTTATAATAAAAAAAGTGAAAATCATCACCAAACCATGTTTCCTTTTCATGAAGATCTATGGACTTTGCAAACCACCTCACAAATTCCATCTTTTCCTCTGCCGTTCCACCACAAATTGAACAAGGAAATGAATGCTTTTTCAATATGGCATCACAGGAATTGACAGATGTTCCAACTGACGACTTGTGCTTAAATTTTTCCTGATACATGTCAAACGCTTTCTGAAATAAGTATTTCTCAAAACTCCCTGCGAAGTAGTGATTTTCCCTGTCTGTCACTACAGGGTTGTCCTCTGATCCGCTGACTCTCAAGTAACAATTTGCGTCTGTCCAGTGGTAAGAAAACAAAAGCAGTCCCCGTTGCAGATCATCTGCTGCATCGAAATCGTCCTCACAAAACAGCTCCAGAATCGTATGGATGCCAGGCTCCATATAACCGTCCCATTCTCTTTCCAGTAAACCTCCATCCCTTTCGCCCATTGCTTTTAGATAGTCAAGATATACCTTTGGAACACGGTAACCATACTGACCGCAAATGCCTTCTAATTGTTGGATCTGTTCCTCTGATGCAGGCACACATTCTTCAAGCCACGACCTGTCAAAATTCGATATTGTCCTGCATAACCGTTCCATGACTGTATCCGGTGTTCCCTGATAAAACTCTATGATTTGAAACATCTCCCTTCATTTTCCAGACACACAAAACCGAATTGGAAATTTCTTAAAAATATTTGTTACTTCAATATAGGCAGCTTGATTCGTCTAATACACTTCTTGGATGTTTAAGAAAATAGAATTAGACGGCTTTTTCCTGCAATACATAATTTTATCGATTCCTTCATTTTGTATTGCATACCATCCAGCCTCAACCGGCAGTTCAAAAACCTTTTCCATTTCCAATTCCGGATACGAGAGAGCTTGAATCAACTCACTCGCTGTAACCGCAATTAATTTACCTGTGGGAAGGTGCAGCCACTTACATGGATCTGTCATTTTGTTGCGTTCTTCAATTTCACATTCTCTGACAACATCATCCAAAAGCCAGACAATCATTTTCCCCTGCCCGCAAAATTCCCGAATTTGTTTTGTTTCCCGCTGCCTTACGGTATCCCAGGGCTCATCTGGAAAGTCATAAATCAATTCGGATGTTCCTGACGAATCAAGCAAAATATCCATTGCATATAGCAAATCGTCATTCAACTCCGACAGATAACTTTCATCTATGAGAATCAATCCATCCAGCATATCACATTCCAATGTAAATTTCATATACTGTTTCTCCTCCGTATCAATCAAATCTTTTGTTATTATTTCTTTAAATAGCTTTAATCATTTTGTATAATAGTTTCCGTAATCCCAGTATCCATATCCCAAAACACATAGAACATAAGAATATGTATACAACCATCCTTGTTGACCTTTACTTCCATTTGCCCAACAAAACACATAGGCTTGCCATTATGAAACTGCCAGTCTGATTCCTGCAACCATTCAGGCATATCTTTTAAATATTTAAAATCCTGCTTTATCTGCTCACTTAAATAAGACCTGAGTTCTTCTTT
>JAIDME010000466.1 GCA_029050705.1 Acetatifactor sp. | reverse complement strand
GTTGTACAGCTGGGCATCGGTACATGCCTTGATTGTCCTGCCGTACATCTTGTCTGTCAATTTGCTTAACTGTTTCTCCAAATTCATAATTGAATACCTCCGATTTGATCGTCCTGCACATGTTATAGTTCCCTGTTATTACCAGAATAACACCGGAAAACGTTTTCCGCAAGGGGCAAATAAAATTTTGTGAAAAATAGACAAAGAACCCCCTGTATCAGCAGATAATATCCTTGTAATACATCTTCACAACACTGTGCGGCATCACCACCTGATGTCCCTCCTGACCGTTCATCAGCAATTTGACCTCCTCTACCGCCCTGCTGGAGATGGCATAAAAATCCTGGCGGACAGTGTTCATCTGCTTGCCCACATAGCCCATGAGGGTGATTCCGTCAAAGCCGCACACAGGACGGAATATGTCCATGTCAATCAGCGCGTTCATTGCACCGATTGCCATCAAATCGGAAGCACACACCACGCAGTCCTTATTTTTAGCATACTTCAGGGTGACATTTCTGGCAGTCAATTCGCTGAAATCTCCCTGGCGCACCAGCATGGGTATTTTCAATTCTTCCGTCAGCCGCTTCATTCCCCGCAATCGCTGTTCCGTGACAAAACCATCTTTTTTTCCTGAAATATACAGAATGGATTTACATTTATCGTCCGCCACCGTCTTTTTCGCCACATCATACTGTGCCTGCTCATGGTCAATGCTGACGGAGGTGGTCCTTGCATTGACGATGGGTGCATCCACCACCACACAGGCAAAATTTCTGCCCTCTATCAGCTTCTGCAGTATCCTGTCCTCCTTGGAGAGGCCGTAGATGATCACTGCCGATATACTCTGGGACAGGAAATATCTGGTAATCTCCTCCGAGTCCATTCCGATGATCATGGATGTAAACACTGTAATTACTTCTACATTCAACTCCTTCGCCTTGTCCAGCGCCCCCAGCAGATACTGCATAAACACCTGATCAATGGCCTGGGTCTGACGCTTTGGGTCCAGGAGCAGTGCAATGCGCCCGAACTGCTTGGAGGAAAGTGCAGAGGCAATAGAGTTTGGAATATAATTCAACTCTTTAATTGCATCGTTGACCTTTCTCTTTGTCTCCTCACTGATATTCGGATAACCGTTCAACACCTTTGACACCGTGGAGATAGCAACCCCGGCGTGCTTTGCAACCTCTTTTATTGATACCATGGATTTCCCCTCTTGCTTACGGCGGCTTTAATTGACGTACGAGCCGTTTCCTTTTATACTATATATACTATCGGATAAAATGTCAATTTGTTGTGCATTTCAGGTTTGACCTGTTGTAAGCTATAAAACAGACTCGGAGGGAATCATGGCAGCTGTCACAAGCGTTCAGGAAAAATATATGCGGGAAGCGTTAAAACAGGCAAGGAAGGCCTACACTCTGGGTGAGGTACCCATCGGCTGTGTCATCGTCTATGAAGGAAAAATTATCGGGCGGGGCTATAACCGCCGCAACACGGATAAAAACACACTCTGCCACGCTGAAATCACCGCCATCCGAAAAGCAAGCAAGGTAATAGGCGACTGGCGGCTGGAGGGCTGCACCCTGTATGTGACTCTGGAACCCTGTCAGATGTGCGCCGGAGCCATCGTCCAAGCCCGCATTCCTGAGGTGGTAATGGGCTGCATGAACCCAAAGGCAGGCTGCGCCGGTTCCATCCTGAATATCCTGGAGATGCCGGAATTCAACCACCAGGTAAAAGTCTCCCGCGGCATCCTTGAGCAAGAATGCAGCGATATGCTGAAAACCTTTTTCACCGAGCTGCGTGCAAGAAACAAGGCAGCGTCTGGCACTACCGCAAAAAAAGGAGAGGATGAGGAAATGTAATTCCTCCCTCTCCACATTTCTGCTGCCGTTAATCCTTCGCCGGCTGAGCCGTTACCATTTTATACAGTTCTTCCGTGGCAAGCCTGGTCCTGGCCACAATATCGCCGCCCTCGGCAGGAAAACAATAATACAGGATATCCGTGTTTCCGATACAGATCATATCCCCGATCTCGTACCAGTAATAATCGGCATAAAGGCTGTAGGATGCCGCCGGCTTCTGGGAATAATCCAGCTTCCCATCGCAGCCCGTCAGATGAAAACCCTCTGCACTGTGCCGCAGTCTGCCGGCTCCAACCCTGTAAATACATTTCATATTGACCATCACGCAGATATCCACCGCTACATCCAGACTATAGGTGCCTTCCTCCAGCTCCCTTCTGACACATTCTCTCTCCCATCTGTACCAGTCCGGCATATGAGGAAATTCCGTGTCACCCTCCAGCGCCTCCATAAACCCCAGCTCTGTCAGCACATACTCCTTTCCGCAGTTTCCGCAGGTCAGCTTCGTGCCCTTCCCTGACATCTTTCCTTCCACGCTGCAATGGGGACATTTGTATAGCACCCGGTTCAGGCAGTCCGCCCGAAATGCCTCCGCAATGCGGATGTTATTTTCCTGCTGCCAGCGGAAATTGTCAAAACTGAACTTTTCCGCCAAAATTGCATTCAGCTCTGCCACGCTCTTTTTCGAAATATCTTCCGGAGAAAGCAGATATTCCATGTCCGCCGACACATCCACATTCCGCAGCTGCAGATTATTGTACAGGGGATCCCTGGAAAATGCCCCATAGGTCCGAATCATCACCACCGGCACACCCATGATCTTCAGGCATTTCCCCAGCGTATCGGGCAGCGGCGTGGCTGTTCCGTCAAAACTGTAGCTGGCCTCCGGATACATGAGCACAGAGCTTTTCAGCTTTTTCAGGGCAAACATCATATCCCGCACCAGAACCATGTCCGTCACAAACTTTTTCGTCGGAATACAGCCTGCCATATGCATCAGCCAACTCTTTCCCACAAAACCGTCCGAGGTACTGACGATGTTAAATGCTTTTGGGTATAAAATCGTTGCGGCAATCTTCAGATCAATGAAGCTGGAATGATTCATCAAGAACAGACAGGGTTCGTCTTTTCCCAGCTTCTCCATGCCTATTTTCCTGCGGGTAAAATGCGTGGCCCTCAAGGCAGGAAAAGACACCAGCTTCAAAAGTGTCCTGATCAGGAATCCGGACCTCCGGGGCTGTCGATGGGGACCTATGGGCTTTGCCAGAACATCCTCATATTTCATGTTTTTTACTTTTATTTTCATGTACTGCCGCCCCTTTCCGCTTTCCCTTTCATCTTTCTCTGTATTACGGCACTACAGCGCTATACCTCAAAATCCATACAGCTTCTGACTGCCGTGTATGGTCTGACCTTACCGTCCGCCACCGCCACATGTTCCGGGTGGACCGCGTAGCCTTTCAGCGCCGCCTCATCTGCAAAAGAAGAATCCAGCATCAAATCCACATTGGAGCTGGGCAATCCTTCCGTATGCACCTTGATTTCCAGCAAACCCGGAATCCTGCCTGCCAGCCCTTCCAGTCCGGATTTAATCCCGGCCTTTACTGCTGCCTTCTCTTCCGATGTCAATTCCTCTTTCAATGTCCATAAAATGATATGCTTTACCATAACCTCTCTCCTTACCTCCTTTGACGCGCAGGCTTACGCTGATGTTTTCTTATATTATAGCAGTAAAAACCTTGACAAAACAACCGGAAACCGATAAACTAATAAAGCCGTACATTCGTGGCGTGATGGTGAAATTCGGTCTCGCGCAATGGGAATCTGTGAACCGTGTCAGGTTGGGAACAAAGCAGCACTAAACAGAAGCTCTCATGTGCCGTGAGGAAGCCGGGTGGAGTTGTGTCCGGATGTGCGGTATTTATGTATTTATTTCTTTGCATTGCACAAAATAAGCTGCACATAACACAAAACTTAGAATGGTAAACCTTATCTGGCAGATAAAATGGATAAAACTATGACTCCTTCCCAAATAACCGCATATATGTCCGACTGCACTCTCTGCCCCAGACAGTGTCATGCCAACCGCACTGCAGGACAGACCGGTTTCTGCGGTCAGACCGCTGAAATAACCGTAGCCCGAGCAGCCCTCCACTTTTGGGAGGAGCCTTGTATCTCCGGCTCCTGTGGATCAGGCACGGTCTTTTTTTTCGGCTGCGGACTCCGGTGCATCTTCTGTCAAAACCACACCATCGCCACCGGCAAAGCGGAAAAATCCCTCACCCCGGAAAGGCTTGCAGAGATATTTTTGGAACTTGAGGAACACCAGGCCGCAAATATCAATCTTGTGACCGCAGGACATTTCATCCCTCAGATTTGCCGCGCTATCCGGCTGTCAAGGGCGAAAGGACTGTCCATCCCTGTGGTATACAACACGGGAAGCTATGAAGAAGTCTCTTCACTTCGCCTTCTGGAAGGACTTGTAGACATCTGGCTGCCGGATTTAAAATATTACTCCGGGGAACTTTCCGTCGCCTATTCCCATGCCCCGGACTACTTCCCGAAGGCAACAGCCGCCATCGCAGAAATGTTCCGCCAGGCAGGCCCCCCGAAATTTGACGAAAGGACCGGCATGATGAAAAGCGGTGTCATTGTGCGCCATCTTGTCTCCCCGGCCAGGTAAAAGATTCCAAGAAAGTCTTACGGTATCTGCACAGCACTTACAAAAATGACATTTATGTCA
>JAIDME010000465.1 GCA_029050705.1 Acetatifactor sp. | reverse complement strand
TCTCCACTGAGGACATCACTGTGGCCGAAGACGACGCCATTGCCGCCCGCGCTCAGGAAATCCAGGACGAGATCAAGGCCGAGTACGGCGCTGCCTTCGCCACCTCCGCCGTCATCCTCAACGGCGACCGCGACCCGGGTAACCGAACCGAGGAGACCAACCTGGGCGACCTGATCACCGACGCCATGCTGTGGTACGTCACTAAGGACGGCGGCCTTGAGGTGGATGACGCCCATGTGGTGGCCATGACCAACGGCGGCGGCATCCGTGCGTCCATCGAGGCCGGCGACATCAGCAAGAACAGCGTCAACGCGGTTTTGCCCTTCGACAATACCGTGGCCATCATCTATGTGACCGGCGCCCAGCTGTTGGAGGCGCTGGAGGCTTCTACCTTCTGCACGCCCACCGCCGCCGGCGCGTTCCCCCAGATCGGCGGTATGAATATCACAGTTGACGCCACCAGGGAATTTGCCCAGGGCGACCTGTATCCCAACAGCACCTACCACGCTCCCTCTTCCATCAACCGGGTGACGATAGACTCCGTCAACGGCAGAGCGTTCTCGCTGACCGACACCTATGCCGTTGTCTCCAATGACTTCTGCGCCGCCGGCGGCGACACCTACTACGCTTTCTCCACCGCCACCGTCATGGACACCGGCACGCCGCTGGACGAAGCTGTGATGCAGTATATCACAATTGTGCTGGAGGGCACCGTGGACGAGCGGTACGCCAAGCCCGCCGGCCGCATTACCGTCATTGCCCCCGAGGTGGCTGAGCCGGAGCAGTCCGAGCCCACCTCCTACACCACCTATGTGGTCGTTCGCGGCGACTCCCTGTGGCGCATCGCCCGGAAGCAGTACGGCAGCGGCTCCCAGTGGCGCCTGATTTGTGAGGCCAATCAGGACACCGTCAACGATCCCAGCCGCATCTGGGTCGGCCAAACGCTGATCATTCCCACCCGGTAAGGCGGCCGCGCCGCCCAAACCGGCAGACAGAATTTTCTTACCGATAAACTGAAGGAGGGCGCTTCCCAGAAAAGTGCAGACAGGGGGCAACAAGGCTTTCCCGCTCTCTGTCGATTCTGCATTTTAAATATTCTGATACTCGCATCAGGCTTTTACCCATAGCAGGATAGTTTTCATTTCAACATGCTTTTCAGTTCTGATAACAGACGTTCGGCAGCCGGGGTAAATACCTGATATTTTTTCCAGATCACATACATTTTTGTATGAAGGTCGGGAACAATCTGCCGGAAACACAGGCCGCCTTCTTCAGATACTTCAATCAGTTTGTCAAAGGTGAGCACCACGCCCAAACCCTCTCTTGCAAATACAGCAGCATTACCTGACAGATTAAAGGTAGCCATAACATTCAGTTTGTCAATATGTTCCCCGCACCATCTCGGCAGATCGACTTTCGCAGACTGTTCCGAACAAAAAACAGGATATGGAAGAATATCTCTGACCTCAATAGCAGATTTTTCAGCCAAAGGGCAATCCTTTCGCATCAGAACTCCCCAGGTATCACGCCCGGGAACTTCAAGATAATTGTACCTTGACAAGTCCGGTGGTTCCACAATAAATGCAAAGTCTAAAAGCCCGCGGTCAAGGCGCTCCGCAACCAGCTCAGTATCACCACTGATAATGTGATAATGGATGCCCGCATATTTCTCATTTACCCGGCTGACTGCCCGGGCAAGATACTTGATAAGATGAGATTCGGCACAGCCAATATAAACATCTCCCCCTGCGATCTCGTCCAATGCTTTGAACTCATTTTCAATCTTATCCGCCATAGAGAGAAGGTCTTCTGCCCTCTTTCTGAGCAGCATTCCCTCATCTGTCAGGCTGACACTGGTGCTGCCGCGCCTGAATAATTTTTTCCCAAGTTCCTGTTCCAGTTCCTTCATCTGTTTAGAAAGGGTGGGCTGTGTAACATGAAGCCGTTCAGCAGCCCTTGTCATATTCCCTTCCCGTGCGATTTCCAAAAAATATCTTAAAACCCGTATTTCCATAAACAGTCCCTTCGCTTTAGACAATCCCTCGTTTTCAGCAAATCCCTGATATTTATTACCAGTACCATTCATTGTACACAGTAATTGATATTCCTGTCAAGAATATCAAGATATAAATTATGGGTATTAGACATATCAATATGGCATGGGTATAATAAAATCAGGAGGTACAAAATGATGGCAGAGGCATCAGATATATATGGCATTCTATACCAAAATCTTACAGATGCGGGATGCAGCGAAAAACGAATTGCTGACTGCATGGAATACGCTAAAAAAGGCGAATGGAAAAATCTGCTGCCGGTGCTTGCACAGCATAAAAATTCTTTGCTGGAGCAGATACACACAAGTGAGAAGCAGATAGATTGTCTTGATTTTTTGATCTACCGGCTGAACAAAGAATTGATTTAACCCAGTCAGATAGGAAAGGTCAAAATTATGAAACGATTATTATGTGGACTATTTATTGCAGCTATGCTGTTTTCTCTCATTTCCTGTGGAAAAAGGAGCGGCGAACCACCGGAATCGGGCAGTAATGGCACATCGGAAACGAGTAATAGCATAGCAACAACTGATCAAACAGAAGAAACAGACAAAGCAGAAGAAACAGAAATACAGGGAGGTGAGGAAATCATAGAAAGTGGAGAGTTTAATTTTGAAACGAAAACAGTCATGTTAAGCAGCGGATATGAGATGCCGCTTATGGGACTTGGTACGTACAGCCTGGATTACGATACCTGCATATCTTCTGTAACAACCTTCCTGGACAACGGAGGAAGACTGATCGATACGGCATACATGTACCACAATGAAGATGCGGTTGGCGCTGCTGTCAGGACTTCAGACGTTCCGAGGGAAGAAATTTTTGTAACTACAAAGCTGTATCCAAACCAATACGGTGATGCAGCAGATGCGATTGATGACGCACTGGAAAAAATGGGGCTGGAATATATCGACCTTATGCTCCTGCATCATCCGGAGACAGATGATGTAAAAGCATACCAGGCGATGGAACAGGCCGTGGCAGATGGTAAGATCCGTTCTATCGGATTATCCAACTGGTATATTGAGGAATTGGAGACATTTTTACCACAGGTAACAATCATGCCTGCTGTTGTACAGAACGAAATCCATCCCTATTATCAGGAGATAGACGTTGTCCCGTATATTCAGGAATCAGGAATTGTTGTAGAGGGCTGGTATCCCTTTGGCGGACGGGGATATACAAAAGAACTGCTGGGAGATGAAACCATATCTGCTATTGCAGATACACATGGCGTGACCAGCGCCCAGGTGATCCTGCGCTGGAACCTGCAGAGAGGCGTGGTAGTCATCCCGGGTTCAAGTAATCCCGATCATATTGCGGAAAATCTGGACATCTTTGGTTTTGAACTGACAGAAGACGAAATGGAACAGATAAAAAATCTGAACCGCGATGAAAAGCATGACTGGTACTAAATATCGGAATCACGGACACGATCAAAAAAGTTTTATTAAAATTAATTCATTTAAAAGGAGAAGAAACTCATGGAAGAAAAATTGGTTTTAACAACAGAATGGGATAAAACTTTTCCCAAAAGCGACAAGGTAAACCACAGCAAGGTGACGTTCCATAACAAATATGGGATCACTCTGGCTGCCGATATGTATATCCCGAAAAACGCGGATGGAAAACTCTCTGCAATAGCGGTATGCGGTCCTTTCGGCGCCGTGAAGGAGCAGGCTGCCGGACTGTATGCGCAGACCATGGCAGAGAGAGGTTTTCTTACGATTGCTTTCGATCCGTCCTTTACAGGAGAAAGCGGCGGACAGCCCCGCTATATGGCATCCCCTGACATTAACACAGAGGATTTCATGGCAGCGGTAGATTTCCTTTCCCTGCAGGACAATGTTGACTCGGAGAAGATCGGCATCATCGGTATCTGCGGCTGGGGCGGTATGGCGATCAACGCAGCAGCGCTTGATACCCGCATCAAAGCCACGGTTTCCTCCACCATGTACGATATGACAAGGGTGAACGCAAAGGGTTACTTTGATTCCGAGGACAGCGAAGAGGCACGTTATGAGAAACGCAGGGCCATGAATGCCCAGAGAATTGCAGATTACAGGAACGGCTCCTATGCACCTGGCGGCGGTGTGGTGGATCCGCTCCCGGAAGATGCGCCATTCTTTGTAAGGGATTATTATGATTATTATAAGACGGAGCGTGGCTATCATCCCCGTTCCCTCAATTCCAACGGAGGCTGGAATGTAATCGGCTGTCAGTCCTTTATGAATATGCCTATCCTCCAGTATGCAGGTGAAATCCGTAATGCCGTGCTGATCATCCACGGTGAGAAGGCACACTCCTGCTATTTCAGCAGGGATGCTTACCAGCTTCTGAAAGGGAATAACAAGGAACTTATGATTATTCCTGATGCAGTTCATACAGATTTATATGACCGGGCAGATGTTATTCCTTTTGATAAGATAACGGAATTCTTTGCGGAAAATCTGAAATGACAGGCTGTTATGGAATGGGTGCATCCTATCAGGTTACACCCATTCTGAAAATATAGAGGAGACGAAGAATTGATATGAACATTCTTGTGCTAAACGGAAGCCCCCGTCCAAAGGGTAATACAAGGCAGATGGTGGATGCGTTTACAGAAGGAGCTGCATCGGCAAACCATCAGGTAAATATAATCGATGTCTGCCAAAAGGAAATTAAGGGATGCACTGCATGTGAATACTGTCATACTAAGGGACATGGATCCTGTGTACAGAAGGATGATATGCAGGAAGTGTACAATTTGCTGAAAGAAGCCGATATGCTGGTAATCGCCTCACCAATCTACTACCACGGTATTTCAGGACAGCTCAAATGTGTAATTGACCGGTTTTATTCCGCCGCATATCCGAACAAGCCGCCCCGGCTGAAAAAAGTCGCTATGATTTTGAGCTCCGGTGATGCCAATATGTATGATGGCGCAATGTTTTCTTTTGAAGGGGACTTTCTCGGTTACCTGGGACTTGAAAATATGGGCGTTTATACTGCCAACGGCAGTGAAAACGGTTCCGTTAAGAAACTTGATGAACTAAGAAAATTCGGGGCATCTTTGCAATGATGACAAGGACAGGAGGCAGAAAGGAATTAATTTCAAACCGCGCTATTTTCTGTGCATCATGATTTCCTTTTTTATACAGCCTCTTAAGGGCTTCCTTATCCCTCTTCAACGTATCACCCCGCAGGTATCATCAGGGGCAATGATCAGCACTCTGCCTTGGCTGGCATATTTCTGCGCAAGCGCCACGCCTTCATTGTATAACTCTGCCCTGCGGCACAGACTTTCTGCCGCCGCAGGGTACTTCTTACGGATAAAAGCGGCATTTTTTAATCTTTCCCGGAATGCCGGATTTCTCTCTCCGGTTTTGTCAAAATCAGCACCACTCTGTCACATCCCAGTTCAAACGCCTTTTGAACCGGCACCGGGTCTCCCAATGCGCCATCAAAATAAAGCGCTCCCTGCCGATATTCCAATCCCGAGGTCAAACCGGATACCCTGCTCCATGCAATAATCCAGTATGCCGGCGGCATAAATCCCCCTAAGCCCGCCGCCTACATCAATGACACCTGTTTTCATATGTCCCGCCTTATTTTTTCATTTTCAAAAACGATCTCGCCTCTGGCAACCACCTTAGCTTCTTTTTGCAGCAGAAAAACATCTTTTCCCTCAAGGCTGCCCCTGTGTATTGTCAGCACATCACCTTCAAAAGACTGGTTCGTATATAAAATTTCCATTTCTTTTACCGGCCTTGTTTCCAGTTCCCGGACAGAATAGGTATTTAACATAAACCGGACATATTCTATGTTATTTGTATGCCGGGAGAAATCGATGCTGGTATATTTCACCTGTACCTGCCCATATTCAGGCAGTTCACTCCTGTCAAATCTGGTAAAGGCCATGTCTATTTCAGGCTTTTCCGGCATTATCCTGTCAGCAATCCCAACTGCCGAAATCCTTTTGATCCGTTCTGTCTGCAGATCCAGCGCACACATTTCCACCCTCGAATAAGCACACAATTCCTCCGACTTACTTTTTATTGCAATATCAACATTTACTGTTGCATTGGTTATGGAAGAAATAAAGCATGTCGAATAAAAGGTTTCATTCCAGGCTATATTTTTAAATATGCTTATCCTGCTTTTCGCAAAAACCCATATAGTGTCATATTTTTTCTTCATTACTATGTTATCAAATCCAAGTTCGCCCAATAATTCCGTAACCGCATCTTCTACAGTCTGATAGATACCGACTACTGACATGTTTGCCAGAGAATCCGTTGCACTTGCACTCACTTTTTGTTTTTTTGTCAGTTTCATGCTGCCACTTCCAATCATCAATATCAAATAAACAACTCATTCCCTTTTCTTTCACTGCAGGCTTTTTTAATTGCCAACGCTGCAACAGATACCATTGCGCCATTTGCTTTGCGCGCAGACTTTGGACACCTGACAACACACCGCATACAGGAAATGCATTTCCTGGCATCCGCTGTTTTCAGGTTTTCCCTGCTGATTGCCTGTGCCGGACATCCCTCTGCGCATAAACCGCAGCTCACACAGTCTTTTGTGGCTTTGGGAACCAGACCCGCTCCTCCTGCCTTTTTGTAAGGCCGGCTGCCAGGTATCTCCGGCACAGTTTCCAATATTTTTGCTCCTTTCAGCCTCCCAAAGAGCGCTTTTGCAAATCCATGCAGTTCTTCCGCATCCTTTTCATCCGGCCTGCCTGCGGCATACTGATGTATTATGGAATGCTCCGCTACCGCAGAGATGGCAGCCACTGTTTGGAAACCACATTTTTCTACAATATCCTGCAATTCCACAAGCGTATCTTCATAGGCACGGTTGCCATATACACAGACAATGATACATTTTGCCCCGTTCCCGCGTATTTCCATCAGCCTTTTCGCAGCAAGCTCCGGGACACGTCCGCCATAAGACGGTACTGCTGCCAGCACAATGTCCTCCTGCCCTATTATGATCTTTGAAAAATCTGTTTCTGCATTTGTCAAGTCAATGCGGGTTACAGTTCCTTCCCATTCCTCTGTTATGATGTCAGCAACTTTTCCGGTCCCCCCTGTGGGGCTGAATACTATCTGTATCAGTTCCATGATATCCCTCCTGAAATTTTTACCTTATGCCATGATGTCAGCACAGCAACCTCCCCTGGTATATGGCTGTAACGCTTCCTTATTCCTTTTTACACCCCCGCACCGCCATTGTCCGCTGCATCAAGCCTTTTTTGGATGCTGCCGATACAGTCTGCTAATGTCTTCCCGGAAAGAGCAAGGACAACTGCTTCCTCCATCTCTATAAACATATCCGTCAGAACCGGCTTTATATGGCGTCCGACAATGCACCGGTCATCTGGGTTCTGGTGCAGGTCAAAAAGGCCGATGGCTTCTGTTTCATTGACAGCCTGGTATATTTGAAGAAGCGTCAGTTCTTCCGCTTTCGGCTTTAGTTTGTAGCCGCATATCCCGCGATGGCTTTCAATGATATCCCTTTTTTTTAACAAGCCAAGAATCTTACGGATATAGCTGGCATTCGTCCCGACACTTCCGGCAATGTCCTCAGAAGTCATCTGCTTCTCTGATGCTGCTATCAAAACCAGCGTGTGGATCGCTGACGAAAATCTGGTATCCATCAGTGTTTCACCTCATAAGTAACGATATATTCCATCAGATCATCCGCCTCAAAACCTGGATCTTCTGACATAAAGCGTCCGTCTGTCCCGTTTTCTTCCAACACCAGATCAAAATGTGCAAGCGCAATACCTACATCTACTTTCTGAATATCCCCAAGAGCATTTTCTGACATTGACTTCTTCTCATAAAAGTGTACCTTATTCCCGCATACAACCGCGCGCCAGGGCTGCTTATTCCCGGCAGACGGTGCGAGCCGCACCATTTCAAGTGCATCCCGGAATAATCCTGCATGTTCCGGGGTTAGGCTTTCAGTAAAAGCTCCTTCAAAAAAAAGCTCTTCAAAAGGCAACCGTTCATCAGCTTTCAGCCCTTTTCTCATCAGGGTTTCACGGACGGATCTTTTATCCGCCGGATATCCGACCGGGCTTGCAACCGGCATTACTTCAGCGTTCCTGACCTCCATTGCCTTTTCAAAGGCTTTACGGCTGATCGTTGCTGCCAGCATAACGGTGCCTATGCCAATCGCCTCTGCATACAGACAGAATTTCTCAAAGCAGTACCCATATGCAATCTCAGACTGCGGAACGCGGCTGACTTTTGCGGCAATATATAAATCTGTACCAACGATCACAGGGCTGGACAGCCCATACTCTTTTGTATCAAGAAAACGAAACTCTACAGGAACATCAAAAGGATTGACTAATGTTTCCAGATATTGTTCCAGCTTCTGTCTGTCTTCTTTCCGAAGTGCTGCCCCATTGAAGGTTCTTACACTTTTCCTTCGTCGGATAATATCTTTCACTGAATTCTCCATATGTATGACCCTTTCGTCTTGTATTAGTATCAGATACATGTACATTATATTCTAAGAAAATCTTTCTGTCAACAGGAGTTCTTTGAAAATGTCATCATATGCTTTTCTTTGCGGCCATGTGCACTATCTTTTCTATTTCCAAAGTTTTTCCAAAACATAAAAAGCCCGTAAACACTGGTGTTTACAGGCTTTTCCCAGCTCCTCAAGTAGGACTCGAACCTACGACACTTCGGTTAACAGCCGAATGCTCTACCGACTGAGCTATTGAGGACTATATATCAATATATTACAGTATAGACTTTTTTATGACGATGTCAAGTAAATTGGAAAAATTTTACCTCACAATGAACAAGATACCCAAAATTTTCGAAAATATTCCTGTTTTATAAATATAGTACTGCTGAAGTGATAAATTTCAGAGTATAATCAGACATGAAAAATAGCGGCTTTTCACTGATTTCACAGAGATTCGCCGCTATTTTCCATTTTTCTTTGTTAGAGCAGATGACGGGAGTCGAACCCGCATATAAATCTCTAAAAACCCAGTATTTATGCATGTTTCAAGACTTTTCGTTTGATTACCTTTGATTACCTTTTTATAAAAAGTAATCAATTTGCTTTAAACTCAGGAATAGAACTCAATATCTGGCTTTTCCGATCAACACTTTTTCTGTTTCTGTGATAATGATTCTCTGTACAAAGAATATCTGTATGCCCCATCTGTCCCATTATTAACTTGTTGTCAATATGGTTATCAAGCAATATCGTACCATAAGTCTTCCTAATTTTGTGTGGCGATTTATGATATATATTTAGTTTTTGGCATATTCTTTTTAATCTCATTCTTACAGATTGTGTTGAAATTCTTTTCCCATTTTTCACAAATACATATTCTCCAAATGGGTTTTGCCTTTGAATTGCCCTCGCCAACCAGAAAAAATCTTCTGGTATAATTGCTGTTCTTACTCCTGCCTGCGATTTCGGAAACTCTTTAACTTCATAAACATATTTATTATCTTGGTCAAGATATCTTGTTTCTGTACGTCTGATTTTGAATGTATTTTCTTCAAAGTCTTCATGCTTTAATGAAACAATTTCACCGACTCTTGCTCCAGTTACAAACATTAGAAGTATTCCTATATTTACCATATCCAGATTGGATTTTAAATATTCAATCATGATTGGCATTTCTGCTTCATCAAAAACCTCTTCATAATCTTCTTTGATCACTTTTTTGAAATCAGTTTCTGATGTATCTAATTCCTGGAAGAGTTCATCGCTACTGAATGTAAGTAATTTTCTTTTTCTTGCCCTTTTTAGAAAGCCTCTTGTAATAGTTTTTAGATTAGAAAAAGCTTTTGCAGTAAGTTGATGCTCTGGAATCTGTTCTTCTAAAAACTCTTCAAATTCTTCTAACGTGACATTTTTTATCCTTTTCGTACCAAAAGACTTATAATGTCTGTTAAATATCTGTTTATTTCTCAAATGAGTCGCATTGGATATTTTGTCAAGCATAAGCCGTCTATCATTCCATTCTTCAAATATTTCTTTTATGGTAGGATTTTCGGCCTGAGTTCTCCAATATTCTATAACATCATCTTCAATCGACTCTTGCATTATCCGCTTTTTTAATTTCCTCCCTTCTCCATCTGGTATATATGTATACCACTTTCCATCCTTACCTTGCCAGATTTTATACGGATGCTTTTCTAATAACTCTTTTCTTTTCATGGCTTCCATACTGTTCTGTATATCGTTGATGTTTATAATACCATTATTTATAATAAACTGCAATATATCGCTATCTTGTACACATTGCAAATTGTTTGATCCTATTAAATTTCCTATAACAACTCACCTCTACCAATAAATTTATTCAAAAAGGCACAGCCATAACTACACAGCAGCACCTTATATTCATATTAATATTCAATTTTTCATCATTATCTAATCGGTTATCATATGGAGCCGGACAGTCATATTCAGGCTGTCCGGACTCGCATCAACTTTGTTATCAGTTACATTGGTTCAATTATTTTTTCTTACCTTGCGACCACACCACAGATATGAATATCATTCAGTTTTCCCATAGGCTCCTTTACCCATACATATTGACCGGCTCTTAATTCGACCCCAGGAATACAGCACTGTACCGTCCGCTCGCCTCCAGTAGTATCAAGGATCACATATCCCTTTTTAGTGATGCTTTTAATGACGGATTTATATGTACGGTCACAATTAGCCGTTTTCCTATCAAGTGCGTACTTTATTGTCTTTAAGATTTCGTCTGCTACATTATTCATTTTAAAAATTTCTCCTTTTCTATAATAATAAGTCCGAAATCCAGTTAGAATGTAACTGAACCTCGGACACACTTTAATATTACTTATTCCAGTCTACTTGAAACTTCTTTGTGTTTAAGGACTGTAAATCTCTCATTAATGCTTCAGCTGAAGTCGAGTTTGTAACATTAGGCAAAGTAACACTAATATGATTCACTATCGGCTGCATATTTCTAGTGTTATTTATAATACTGCTTACATTATTAATATTATTGATATGCTTATCCATGCCTATCATTTCCTGCATATTATGGGCAATTATGTGCATCGGATTCATTATTTCATCCATATTACGCCCAATTGCAGTAGCACATTTTTCCATCCTTTCCTGCCTTTCTGTCGCAGATGGGGATTGCATTTGTGCATTTGACTGCAAATTTTGTAAAAGATCCTGTTGGCTAAGAAGTATTATTATATTCCCATCAGGTGTAAGGAATTTACCACCGCCAACAGTACCATCAGCATATGCCTTACCTCTTCCAGAAGTATGACCATTCTTTAAAAGTTCTTCAGACTGTTCATGATTAAAAACAATATCTCCGCGTTTGATAGGGAACATTTCAGGGCCATTTTCGCCAACAGTAAAGAAGCGTCCGTCCCTTACAATTATCTCATAGCCTTCTTCACCAACCAAAGCCTTCTTTTCATCAGATTGTACTGACCAGTCACCAGTAACCTTTGCAGTCCCTTCGTAATGTGCGGTTCCTTTGTTCTGGGGTTTATCACTGATTGGATCAATGCTTCCTCTCTGAGTTGATGCAAATTGAGGTATACTGCCAACTGTTTCAATATTCACCGTAACAGTACTTGTCATGCCGTCAAGATTATCAAGTTCATCAGCAATCTCGGATATACGATCTTTTGTATCGGATGCTACATTGCCAACATTATTCAGAGAATCTGATAATGGTTGAATAGCTTCTGGTGATATACCACCAAGTTCTTGTAGCATACTTATCATTTCATCATTACCGGCATACATTTCCTGCAGGACACCAAGATAATTATTTTTAAAGGAATCAAAAGTAGACTCTGACATGTTTAGGGTATCATCAGCAGTAATGCCGAGATTTCTAAGTGCGACTTCCATCTTGGCTTGCTCTTCAATGTTCGTCAGTTCCGTCCAACGAGATTTATAATCTTCAAGACCTTTGATGAGCGCATCCCAATAATTCTTAGCCTGCTCAATCAATTTGGCATAGTAATCATTTGACTCCTCAATCTTTTTATCGAGATTGTCTATGGTTTCATCCAGTCCGGATATCTCTTTTTGCAGATTAGCTATCTGAATGTTTTCTTTTGCTTCTGTGACAGCGTTTTGGGCACTACGTATTTCCTTGGTATCCTGAACGTAATGCATTCCCCTATCTTCGGAATACTGGAGAATGGTCTTTTGATTTTGGAGTCTTGCTAACTCATATTGCTTTTGCTGCAGATCTATTTCATTCTTTCTGGCTTTGGCAGCTTCCTCAATCTTATCAATCTCGGCCTGTTTAGCATCAATTTGTTCCTGAACAAGTGCCTTTTCTGCTTCCAACGCTTCTTTTGCAGCTTTTTGCTGTGCTTCCAATGCTTCAACAGCGCCGTTCTTCTGATCTTCAAATAAATCAATCTGGTCGCCAATGTTATCACTGATATACTTAATAACATTACCAAAGTTAGAGAGTTTATCTTTCAGTGCATTCATATAAGCATCGCCAGCTTTTGAACCGGCTTTTGATGCCTTTTTCTCTAAACCGGAGAAATCTATTTCAGGAAATTTTATATCAACTTCCTGCATTGTGGAATTTATCTGCCTCATTAGATCATTAAGTGCAGAATCTACATCTGTATGGCCGCTTGCCAAGTCATTACCAATAGCAGTAGCCAATGCAGCGGTTGTAGTATCGCCATAAGCACTGGCAAGTTCCTTGAGCTTTTGAATCTTTTGCTCTACACTAAGGTTACTTGTACTATATGCTATTTCAGCAGCGGCAAGGTTATAAACCTGCTGTTTTGCCACACCAGCGGCACCAGCTTCCTCCAAGAGGGCAACATATTCTTCATTACTTGCGTTTACCAAATCATATGCAGCTACTATGGACTGCGCTTTTGCTTCCAGCAATTCACGTTCAGCAGCCGCCAGAGAATATTCAGCAATTTCTGATGCATTCACTATACCAAGAGATTCTAATAGCTGTTCGACTAACTCCCTAGTTTCTGCGGTTATGCCATTCGTTGCGCCTGTTGCATAGAAGATGGAAGTTGCAAGATCATTGAATGCCTGTTCTGCTTGCTCTTCTGTTACATTGACGTTTGTTAGGATAGTTGCGAAATCGTCAAAAGCACTTAGGTCAATATTTATTCCAAGCTCATTTATATCCTTAATAGAAGACTTGATAGAATTGAGCATCGGAATATCAACAGCATCCTTATTGAAGCCGTCATCCGTAAAGATATCCTGCCATGCAGATTTCAGAGAATCGAATGCGGGCTTTAATTTGGTGTTAAGCTGGTCGATGGTTTCGGAGATGGAGAGTGATAAATCTACATCAGGTACAGCAACGTCCCCATTAACATTTTTCTCTGCATCAGCTAATGCCTCTAATTCATTACATAATTCACTAGCTGAAACTTTATTCTGTTCTAATGCTTCAGATAATTTCGGGAATGATTGCAGGGTACTTTCGTCAAATTCCCCAGCTTTCACCATTTCAATTAATTCTTCTTTGGTCTTTTCAATACCTTCCGTATCAAATACATTTTTAATCTGCATTGATTTCCAGTTGTTCGGATCGGTGTATTCAT